>CAIWRB010000440.1 GCA_903914955.1 uncultured Chloroflexota bacterium
ATGGTTTCTTCCACCCCAATACTCAACCCCTTACTCTTTATGGCCGGGGCAGATAAGGACGAAAGAAATACAAAGGGGATGCCCTGGGTAGCTTTTCCTTCGTTAAGCAGCCGCTTAATTTCCATGCCATCTAACGATGGCATTTTCAAATCGCACAGGATCAATCCTGGGTGAATTTCGTTGGCAAGTTTGATCCCTTCGGCCCCATCTGCGGCAACAGCCACACTGAAACCGGCTTTGCGCAGGTTCGCCGCAAGCCCCAAACGAAAATTTACATTATCATCCACCAGCAGCAAATCAGTCATTTTTTCACTCCAAAAACATGGAATTATTCCAACTCAAAGGGCGGCAGTACCATCTGCACCCGGCATCCGGATAGGCTATCCAATATCTTAATTTCGCCCCCCCAGGCACGTACAAATGCCCTTGCAATCGTGAGACCTACGCCCAGCCCATCGGTACCCTGGCTGATCTGGTAATAACGTTCAAAGACCTTTTCACGCAGTTTCGGCGGAATACCAAACCCATCATTGGTTATTTCGATGATCGAACCTCCCTGTTCGCCAGGCTGAACAGAGATATGCACTTTGCCCATTTCCGGGCTAAATTTACAGGCGTTATCAACCAGATGGGCAAGCACATGCCCGAACTCAATCCGCGGGGCAAATATTTCCGTCAATGGATTGATGCTAATCTGGATATTTAACTTTTTCTTTTCCCATGGAAGGAGTGTTTGGTTAATGGGATTTTTGAGGTGAAAACTGAAATCAATCCTTTGACCCATGGAGTTCAAGCTGCCATGATCTATGTCATGAAGCATCTGCAGATCCTCAACCAGAAATTTCAGGCGATCGGAACTGCTGCTGCTGGCTGTACTGATATATTCACCCAATCCAACATTATCCTGAACAAATTTATCCTTAAGGATCAATTCCAGGCTCGATATAATAACCGTCAAAGATGTGTGTACCTCGTGGCTCAAGTTGGCTGAAATAGCGACCCGCAGTTTCGCCAGATCAGCGATACTGTCCCGAATCCCGCGAGTATGCCCGCGCTCTTCCTGGCGGACCACCGCCCGGATCCGAGCCAACAGTTCGTTAATATCAAAAGGCTTGGTGATGTAATCGTCGGCTCCGCTTTGAAAACCAGCCAGCTTGTCCACCTGGGCTGCGCGCGCGGTCAGGAAAAAAAAAGGGATCTGCCCCAGTTGTGGATCATTCGCCAGTTCTTTTTTCAGTTGGATACCGTTCGGGGGCGGCATCATGATATCGCACAGGATCATATCTGGTTTTGAAGAGCGGATGGCAGCCATGCCTTCGATGCCATTGTCAGCATTGATCACCTCAAAACCCTCCCGGCGCAGTAAAGCAACCAGCCCAAGTGAGAATTTTTTATCGTCGTCAATGACTAAGATTTTTTTTAATGAACTCATTCAAAACAGCTTTCTTCAAAATAATGCGATCAACAAAAAGGTGACCCGTAACTTTTAACCGGATCTAGATTAAGCGAAGAACGCTCGCTTGCCAGCCATGGCTTCAGTTCATCGGGCTTCAAAGTATTACGATTGGGACCAGGATCCAAACATTTCGGCAAAATAATTCCCGGTACAGGAAGATTGTGGGACTTCCTTCAGCAACTGTTCCCGTACCATCTTGCCTGCCAGATGCCAGATCAGGTTATCCGTCAGGATATCGTTCTCAAGCATGCTCAGCCGCTTTTCGCTGAAAGTCTTTGATCAGGTTGCGAATATAAATGCTCCCATCCAACCGGTGCATTTGCAACCAGGCAGGATCAACTTTTAGCGGATCGCCTTTAAGAATCGCATCCAGTGCGCGCATGCGAACACGATCATCAATATCAAAGCAGGCGTTGCGCACCAGGTTATAAGCCCACAAAGTTTTAATACCGGTCAGGATGCTGACTGTGTATGCGCGTATCATCCAATCTTCGTCACCCAGGCTGGCAATCAGCAGGCTGCGCCCATAGACGGAGTCCCCCAAAAAACCACTGTTCTTTCCCAATTGGAATAGCTGAAACATTACCAGCCGCAGCTGCCTGTCATCATAACCTTCGGCCATCAGTAGCGACAGAACGTGAGGCTGGCAGTAAGCCAATTCTTGAATGATGATATCTTTCTGGGTTTCTATCCCCGTTTGAAAGATCGCCAGCACCAGCGGGA
>CAIWRB010000441.1 GCA_903914955.1 uncultured Chloroflexota bacterium
GACTGCCGCTCCCGCTGCGTCCGTTGCACCAACAGCAAAGTCCACTCCGAAAGCTGCCGCACCAAAGAAGACTGCAAAGCCAACTGCCAAGAAGTAAGCCGGGTTGCATTGGATCTACAGATAAGACCCTTCGGGGTCTTATCTTTTGGAACGGCTATGTCGTCTACCACGGATGCGTAAAGCGTTGGAAGCGCCTCGTCCGGCGGCGGACTGTCCCACTAACAAGAAGTGGCTCTAGTCATGTTGTTTGGCCGTTCCCTTCAGATGATGCGCGGAAAATTGCTGATGATCTGGAAAACTTTCAGCAAGGATTGATGCTAAATAGGCAGGCTTGAGAGGCCATCATCACGTCTTAGGGAGACCTGCCTTTCTGAGCACGGCGTAGACGTGATCCTTGATCAGCAATTTTTCTTTTTTCAGTCCTTCAATTTCCTCGTGCGTCCCCGGTTCAACGTGGGTTTCCATCCGCTTTACCTTCTCATCGAGTGCGGTGTGCCGCTCGAAGAGGTCGGCAAATACGGGATCAGTAGCTTTGAGCTGTGCGACCAGCCCGCTGTATTCTGAAAACATGGGAGCTCCTAAAGTTAATCAATTTATTTGCCGGACCACTGCCTACAATTTTGGCAATCACTCATCATCCAATGGCCACGCCGCATTTGTAACTTATCCAGAAGCCGATCCACAAGAAATCAATCAATATTTGTGGATAAATTCGATCAATGCTCGGAAGACTACCCGCATTTTCACAAAGAATGGCATTCGGCTCGATCCTTGACTGAGCGCGATCCTCCGAAAACCGTTCATCCCATTTATCCGTGGGAAGGGCTTATTTTGTTTCTCCCATCTTCTCAAATGCACTGAGCGCTTCAGACGCATACATCAAAGCTGGACCACCACCCATGTAAACGCAGACAGACAGCATTTCTTCCAGTTCCTGTCGTGCACAACCCAGCCTGATCAGCGCCTTGATGTGAAACCCAATGCAACCAGAGCAATGCTGTGTGATTCCAATTGCTAGTGCAATGAGTTCCTTGTGCTTTGAACTCAGTACCCCGTCAGCCATTGAGGCTTTCGCAAGCTGGCCAAAAGCCTGCATCGCATCAGGCTGGGACTTGCGAAAGGGAGCAAGATTTTCGTTGATGTTTTTAATTAAACCGGTGTGATCAAAGGAACTCATCCCATATCTCCGTAACAATGAAAAGCATGGTCTAGCGAAAACTCACAACGCTCGCCCATGGGTGAGTATACTCCGCACAGTATTTTGTGAGGCTCAAAATTTCTTCAAAATCCTCATTACAGTGCCTTGTTGATATGTTTTCACGTTCAAAAACTGAAATCAACAATGAGAATAACGCAACAGGCCGGAAGCTTAGATCTTCTGGATCTGCGCTGGCAAAAATCAACACCTGACGAAATGCGCGAAGGTTAAATGCAGGTATTTGGCGGGAATACGGGTGACAGGGTTATGCAGTCATCCGCCCATTGGGATACGCGTTGTGACTACATTCCAAGGGATTTCAAGAGCTCCGCATGCTCATCGACCTCTGGGGCGGGCGCAGCATCGGCCAGCTTTGAATTGGTCTGTGCGATCAACTCATCAGGATCAGGCACTTCGTTTGCCTCAAAGTCGTGCAACTTGATGAATTCGGTCCTGTCGATCGCCAACTCGAGGTAAAAGATATTATTCCGACCTGTGTAGAACGTCACGCGACGGGCTTCAGGTTTGTCGAGGTGCGTGTCCACGCTGAGCACCACCTGCTTGTTCAACACCAGCATCTTGGGCTGGTTCTGTGTGATATGGGTCTGGAGCTCCCGGCGCACCTTGCCAGTGAAATCACCCACAATCTGATTCATCAGTTCACCCATGATGTTGCTAACCTCGTCCGACGTGTGGACACTCGCCAGGTCACACTTGGGCATTCCCATATTGAGCATATAGCTCTCATAGAGTTCCATGGCAGTTTGTGCCGAAAAATTCAGAACGACTAAACCAGAAAAGCCACCGTCAAACAATACGAAGCACCCAATGTCAGGCTTAAGGCAGGTTTTGGTGATGCGCTGAACCATGCCGGAATAATGAATCTCACACTGTGTCGCCACACTCAGCACGCGTGTGACTGAATTACAGAGACTTGTCAGAAGGTCTTCGGTGCCATACACCACAGTCGATTCTTGCCAGTTCTTTGCCATGTCACACCCCAAGGATCAAAACACAGACTGTACC
>CAIWRB010000442.1 GCA_903914955.1 uncultured Chloroflexota bacterium
ATTTCTTCTTAGAATCGGAGCCAGTGAGTTCGAGGAAGATTTCCTCAAGGCTCATGCCGAGTGGACGTAATTCGAGCAGGTCGTAGCCGGAGCTGATCACCTTCTTCGCAACTTCGGGGCGGAGATCCTTGCCGGACGAGAATTCAAATTCCACTGCTCCATCCTGCTTGGTTTCAACACTCTGAACACCCTTCACTTGCTGAATAGTGTTCGCAAGTTCATCGGCTTCGCCTCGTACGCGGATGATGACGCGTTCCGCACCGATCAAACGGGCTTGCAGATTTGCGGTAGTATCTTCCGCAACGATCTTGCCCTGATTGATGATCAATAAACGATCGCAGATATTTTGTGCTTCATTCAAAAGATGGGTTGAAAGTAAAACCGTTCGTTCCTTGCCGATCTCGCGGATCAACTCGCGTACTTCCACAACCTGCCCGGGGTCCAGACCGATCGTCGGTTCGTCAAGGATCAGCACCTCGGGTCTGTGAAGAAGAGCTTGAGCCAGCCCAACTCGTTGTCGCATCCCTTTAGAAAGATTACCAATATATCCATCGGAGCGGTCAGTTAAGCCGACCATATCCAGCACCTCATCCACTCGATTAGAAACATTTGGTATTCTTCGCAGATCGCCCATGAACTTTAGATAATCAAAAACGATCATATCTGTATATAGTGGAACAGTTTCAGGTAAATAGCCCACACGTTTACGAACCTCAAGCGATTCTTCCACTACATCATAACCAGCTACTATCGCTTCACCATCGGTGGGCGGCATGTAGCCTGTTAGAATGCGCAGTGTTGTGGTTTTTCCTGCGCCGTTCGGCCCGAGGAATCCCACGATCTCACCTTGCTGTGCATCGAAACTCAGATTGGAAATGGCGCGCCGTGCGCCGTAATCCTTTGTAAGACCACTGACCTTGATCATTGACTCTCCTTGCAAAAAGATTTTCTAAAATTTATTTTTTGCCAAACAAAAGACACAGCCCGGGGGCGGTGCCTTATCTATAGTACCGATAAATACTATACAATATTCAGATAGGCAAAGTCAAGCAGGTAAATGCTTTCTAATCCAACGCTCATATTTGGCATGCTCGGCTATAATTGCCCCATGACTATACTCCTCTATCAAACCGATGCTTATCTCAAAGAGTTTTCAGCAATTATCACTACTGTGGATGCCGAAACTCGGGCTGTTGTTCTCGACCAATCAGCTTTTTATCCTGGTGGGGGCGGCCAGCCTAGCGATTCTGGATCACTGGAAGCGGCTGGTGTTATCTATCCAGTGGATAAAGTAAAGAAGCAGGGTGATGATGTTTTACATTTTCTTGGCGGATCAGCTCCATTGCCGCCTGTGAACTCTGCTTCTCGCTTGACTTTGGACTGGGTACGGCGATATCAGTTGATGCGTACGCATACCGCGATGCACATTCTGTGCGGCACGGTCTTCCGCGATTATGGCGCTAAAGTTACCGGTGGTGATATGGATCCATTGAAGGGGCGCATGGATTTTGAGTTTGAGAATATGCGCGCAGAGTTGGTCAATGCCATCGAAACAGCGACCAATCTCGAAGTCCAGCAGGGACGCGATATTCGGGTGAAGATTCTTCCTCGAGACGAAGCATTCCAAATCCCAGACTTGATCCGCACGAAGATCAATCTGCTCCCCGAAGGAATCCAGCAAGTGCGGATAGTCGAAATTGTAGGCCTTGATCTGCAAGCCGATGGCGGCACGCACGTCATGAATACTTCTGAAGTTGGCAAAATAAAAGTTTTTGATTACAAGAGTAAAGGTGCGATCAATAAACGAATTTATATTGAAGTTCAATAAGTTATGAAGAGCACAAAGTCTACTGATTTTGCATTGAAGTCAGAGAATTCGAATCTGTAAAAATAAATAGGAGCCATTATGGAATATCGAAAATTAGGCAGGACTGGACTTAAGGTTTCGCCCCTGTGCATGGGAACGATGCAATTCGGTTGGTCGGTGAATGAAGCGGATACACAATCCATCCTTTCAGCAACCATTGACTCAGGCGTCAACTTTATCGATACTGCTGATATTTACTCAAGGTGGGTGGATGGTAATGCTGGCGGCGTTTCTGAAATGTATATTGGTAATTGGATGAAGCAGAATAATATTCCGCGCGACCAGATCGTGCTCGCCACCAAAGTTCGCGGCGAAATGGGCGAGGGCCCTAACGATCAGGGCTTGAGCCGTGTTCACATCATACAAGGCGTGGAGGCTTCATTGCACCGTCTGCAAACTGACTACATTGATCTCTATCAAGCGCATTGGACAGATGATGACACCCCCATAGAAGAAACTTTGCGCGCGTTTGATGATCTCGTAAAGCAAGGTAAGGTCCGCTATGTGGGTGCGTCCAATTATGCCGCATGGGAATTGATGCAAGCCTTGTGGACTTCAGATAAGGAAAATCTTGCGCGCTACGATTCGCTCCAGCCCCATTACAACCTGATCCATCGCGATGAGTTTGAGCGTGAATTGCATGCAGTTTGCGAGGTTTATGGAATTGCCGTCATTCCTTACAGTCCGCTGGCGGGTGGTTTTCTAACAGGTAAATATAGAAAGAATACACAGTTGCCCGAAAGCAAACGCGCTGAAGGCCGCAAGCGCGAGATGACCGATAAGAACTTCGAGTTGATCGACGAAATGGAGGTTATCGCCTTGCGCCATCAAGCAACTATCTCGCAGGTCGCTTTGGCGTGGATGCTGGCTGATCCTGTCGTCACGAGCCCTATCATCGGTGCGACTTCAATCGAGCAGTTACATGAAAATCTTGGCGCGTTGAAGGTCAAACTGGCTGAAGATGAAATAATATCACTGAATGAATTAACCGCCTGGAAAGTTGTGGATGAATGATTATTAACCCGAGGAAAAAAATTGAAAGAAGAGGTTGATTGTATTTCAGCAACTATTGATCATTGCAAACTTAATGGAACACAACGCATCAAAGATTTATTAATCCTATATTTGATGCGTTGTATTTTTGTAGATTGAAATAATGGCTCAACATACATCATCATTTGATGAGAATGTTCCCCATAGCAAATGCGGCTTTAGTTAACCAGCTTTCGTGTAGCTATTTCGTCGCTGTTTACTTCAAGCTCAACCAAATCGCTATACTTTATATTGGGGACCTCGAAAGTAATAACTTCGATCAATGCAGGGTTTTGAAAATGAGTTTTCTTGGTTTCTGGATGTGGATAATAGACCCAGCCAGCGTATACTATTCCTTGAAACTTGACTTTACAGCGTGAGAACGAAAACGTTTCAGGCGGATGCAGATCGGTCCACTCGACCAGTTGAAACGTGAATTCAGGCTTTGATATTACAAATTCAAACGGCGCGATCGAAATGTTCAAAGTGCCATTGAAATACTCAGACAGATCCAATCCCAGTTTTTTGAAGAATGGCTTTTGTTTTTCGAGCGAGCCATACGGATAATCCTTGGATGGACGCGATGCGACTTGATGTCCTTTCACCAAAATCCCTAGAAGAAGAATCCAATTTGTGGTCATTGATCTGGGTTCCTAAACCTTTTTTATATGACCGCCAGTCTCTGCTATATCCAGCACGGACAGGATCGAGCGCGCCAACTCCCTTGCTGCAAATTCGCTTAACTCGACGGCTACGCGAGCGGATAATCCCTGCGACTCGTTCACAAAGTCAATATTCAAGGCGTGTTCATACGGAGCATTGAAGGGATGATCATAAGAAATGTTGGCTTGTTGCAGCGCGAACCAACCTGCGCGGCCTGAACCGCTTCCATCAATTTTTATTTTTTCAACGATCATTGTGCACATTTGGATAGCTCCTAGGCCAGATGTTTTTCAAGAAAAGTAAAAATCTTCTGCCAGCCATCCACGGCTTGTGACTGGCGGTAATTTGGACGGTCGTAATAGAAAAAGCCATGTCCAGCATTCGGGTACATGTGGAATTCGTAATTCTTGCCATGCAACTTGAGTTCTGCTTCATGCAGATTCACCTGTTCGGGAGTTGGGCTCGAATCTTCTTCGCCAAATAATCCTAAAAGGGGGCAGTCCAATTCGCGGGTATAGCCAAGAGGCGAGACGGGAAATTTATCCGTCAGTTGATCGGGAGTCATTACAACCCGTCCGCCCCAGCAATCCACAACCGCATCAAATTTAGAATTACGGCAGGCGGCTAGATAAGCATGACGTCCGCCAGAGCATGTGCCGAAGATTCCAACCTTGCCATTGACATTTGACAGCGTGCGGATATGTTCCATTGCGCCAGCGAGATCGCCAACTGCTTGATCATCTGATATACCCCCATCCGCACGGACTTTTACCGCGACATCTTCGGGAGTTCCATGCCCCGAGCGGAAGTACAAATTCGGCGAGATGGTCAGGTAGCCGTGATGAGCAAATTTAAATACGGCCTCACGATACCATTGATCCCAGCCTGGCATGTGATGTGCCAGAACCATCGCAGGGAAGGGGCCTTTCCCTAATGGTTGCGCAAGATAGGCGTTGATCGTATCTCCGTTTGCGCCGGCCATTGTGATAGTTTCAGCCAACACGCCTTCGTACATATCGGTAGTGTACATATAAAGTCTCCTTGGTTTTTGGTTATGCTTATTATATTCAATAACCCCGTTGAATCTACTCCTGTTGCGCAGGCAACTCTAAATAGCCAGCATAAATTTATTGAGTAGTGGATTCAATTAATTCGATTTTCCGTGCTGGCCACTGCTTTATACGTCAGTTGTTTCGTGGTTTTTGTTAGGGATTTCATCAATCGAATGAGGTTGTTCATTGTGGGTGGGTTCGTTTTAATTTTTTTAAAAATCAGCCAGCAAGAATATTGACCATTAAAAACAAGTGGCGTATATTGTGGAAAAAAGTAGTCTCTCCCAAATTTCAGACCCGCAATGCAGTATTGCGAAAAAAAACGCGCCAGAGTGAGCGCGTTTTAATTGCCAATCTTGGATTGTGGTTGGGCTATATTCTGGTTCAGAAGGCAAAAATCAAAAACGTCTCTCATCTCGATTACTTGCCATAAAATTGTAAGGTGACTTGTGCTGAGTGCGGAACGTACATTATTTCTTATTCACCGAAACGATAGCCAAACCCGCGTTCGTTATGAATGTATTGTGGGTTTTCTGGATCCCTTTCCACTTTTTGACGCAGGTGCCAGACATAGCGGCGCACGAATCCAACTTCGTTGACATATTGCGGGCCCCAAACCTGCCGTGCCAGTTCTTCGCTGGAAAGCACTTCGCCATGGCGGCGCATAAGCGCCACAAGGAGATTGAATTCTGTGGGAGTAAGATTTATAACTTCATTGCCACGCATCACACGCCGCGACGGAATATCAACTTCAAGATCTTTGCTGATGAGATGCTCACCGCCGGGTGTTTCTCCTTTACGGGCCAGTACGGCTTTGATGCGCGCCGCCATTTGGGCAAATGAAAACGGCTTGGTGACATAGTCATCTGCGCCTAGTGAAAAACCGCGTAGAATATCAGATTCGTCATCGCGGGCTGTGAGCATGATAACAGGTGCGTCGCTGACTTCGCGGATTCGTTTTAGCGTTTCCCATCCATCCATTTGCGGCATGGTCACATCTAATATGATTAGGTCTGGTTTGTGATCAAATATTTCACGTAGACCGGCGCGTCCGTTTTGGACAGAGCTTGAGCCGTAGCCCTGTCCGTTGAGAAATTCACATAAGAGACTGCTCAAGTTTTGATCATCATCGATCATAAGGATTTCAGGCATTGTACATCTCTTCAGGGGAGTCGGCGGCGATGGGCATGGTAATGGTAAAGGCGGAGCCGGGCGCGTTAATTTCAGGCCAGATAGGGGAGCGAAGTGATAAAATGCCGCTTTGAGCTTCGGTTAGTTTTTTTGCAAAGTACAATCCCAGTCCCCAGCCGGGTGGAGCGCTTTCGCTACTTTGTCCGCGTTGAAATCTTTCGAAGATTTTTTCATGCATTTCGGGGGCGATGCCCGCTCCGTGATCAGCTACCTCAATACGGACATTTCCATTACTGACTTGAACCTTGATCTCGATCGGCTTTTCGGCAGGCGAGTATTTATCGGCATTACGTAAAAGGTTGCGGACGATCTGCTCATAATGGATTTCATCGGCCCAGACGGGTGGAATTTCGGATGGTAAATTCCACTTGATGTCGCGGCGCGTTCCGAGGATAACTTCGACGGCGCGGTGAATGATCGGTGAAATAGCGACAGGCCCAAGGTTAAAGGTGAGGCGTCCCGCTTCCAAACGGGAAACATCCAAAATAGTTTGTACAAATTGAGTTAGCCGGGCGCTTTCATCCATCATGGTTTCGAGGGTGCGGCGCGCAGCAGGCGGGAGATTTTCAGCAGATTGCAGGGCGATTTCAAGTCCGCCATTGAGGGAGGTTAGCGGCGCACGTAATTCGTGACTGACGAGCGAGACAAACTCAGACTTCATTTCATCCAGTTTCTGAAGCTCATGATTGGCTTTGTTCAATTCGATATTCCGTTGTTCAAGCGAAGCAGTACGCTCGGTTACTTTTGCTTCCAGCTCGCGGTTCAATATATATACTTCAGTCATGGCTTCTTTTTCAGCAATAAAAAGTTGGCGCATCCAGGCGATGATGAAACCAACGATAAGCGGACCCATCAATCCGAAGATGATGGTTTCGCCGGTAAAGGCCACGTCAAAATGTAATCCATCCTCAACACCATGCTCTACTAATTCAAAGATAAATGCCGTGACAGCTAGAAAGGACGGCACTGTCCATTGCAGAACGTTTAAATCAAAAAAGCGGTTTTTGTTCTTGTTGAGTTTCATTAAATTAATTATAGCTCTTTTGTTTGGCCGAGTTCAAACAAGGACACAATTGAGACAATTCGAGACAGTTCTTGGACGCAGATGAGTGGTATCTTAGGCGCAGATTAATTTCAACTATTGTGCAATGAATATTAATTCAATATTTCACAAGGAGAATGTAATATGAATAAAAAACAAGTTTTATCTCTAATCGTCATCGTTGCAGGTCTAATGCTCGTGCTTGCAGCTTGTGGCGGAAAAGCAACTGAAGCCCCAGTTGCTGTAACAGAAGCCCCAATTGTTACAGAGGCTCCTGTTGTTGTAACAGAAGCGCCTGTAGTAGAGTTGAGCGGTGACGCTATTCGGGGCGGAAGGTTGTACAACAGTTGGTATACCGAAGCTGGTACTGATCGCCCAACTGAAATAAACCCCCTTTGGGTGGCTCTAAATGCCGGAGATGTCTCTGCCGCGTCATCGTGGAGTTGTTCCAAATGCCATGGTTATGATTATAAGGGCACGGACTTATTTGTTAGCATCCTCCCTGATGCTGGCAAAGATCCCAATGAAATTTTGGCCACACTTAGCGGGTCAACGAACCCAAATCACGATTTTTCTGCCGTAATTGATGAGCAATCCCTGATTGACCTGGCGCTTTTTGTTAGCACCGAAGTGATGGATACTACAGCAGTTATGGTAGACAAGGTAGCCTTGAACGGTAATGTTGAGAATGGTAAGACTCTATATGACGCCACATGCATAGAATGCCATGGCACCGAAGGCACAGCGATCAACTTTAGCAAGGATGCTGCACCAAACTATGCCGCTGGTGTTGCAGGAGAAGGTCCTGTGGTGCTCCACAAATTACGCTTCGGACAGCCTGCTGTTCCTGACATGCCTTCCGGAATTGATAACAGCTGGACGAATCAAGAATACGCAGATGTAATATCGTTTTTAGCCACCCTCCCGAATTCCACCCCTGTTGTTGAAGGTGGTCGCATGTACGATGATTGGTTCACCGCTTTGGGCGTAACGGCCCCTGAAGGGAATCAGCCACTGTGGACTGGCCCATTAAATACTGACGGGGAAGAAATTGGCGCTGATGCCACATGGCGCTGTTCGTCCTGTCATGGCTGGGATTACAAAGGAAGCGCAGGCTTCGTCGGTATCACTGATGCTGCTTCTATGAGCACCGAAGATCTAACTGCCTGGCTCAACGGCACCAAGAACGCTGACCATAATTTCTCCGCCGTCCTGGACGAAAGTGCAACGGCCCGTTTGGTCACATTCATGCAGAAGGGATTGGTTGACAAGTCCTTCATCAATGCTGACAATACCGTTACCGGCGGCGACGCTGATCATGGAAAACTATTGTTCCTCGCCTCCTGTAAAGCCTGCCACGGCGAAAATGGCTCCAGCATTAACTTTGCCGATGGTGATGCAGTAGAGTATGTTGGCAACGTTGCGCTTGACAATCCAATGGAATTCTTCAATAAGGCTTCCGTCGGACAACCTGGCACTCACATGCCCGCTGGTTGGAACTTGGGCTGGACACAACAAGACATCATTGATGTGTTGACTTTTGCTCAAACCCTACCGATCAAATAATTTTGCTAGTATGGAAATCCCAGAGGATTTTGTATCCTCTGGGATTTCTTATAACAAGGTTTTGGGCGGATGATATCCAATCTCATCAGGAGTACGCCAATGAAACAAAAAACATGGTTAATTCATTATTTGCAATTATTAGCGATCGCGGGTGTTGCCGCTATTATTTTTCTGGCTATTGCTTCATGGTCTCAGCCTGTTCACGCTTTGCCGGAATACGCAAAGCGTACCGGTGAAGCATGCGCCACTTGTCATGTCAACCCAGGTGGAGGCGGACCGCGAACCTTACGCGGCGCATTATGGTCAGCACGAGGGAAGGCCGATCAAGTGCCGGCTCTGCCCGGCGTTTTGCTCGCACCCGGGGTAGCAGATGGCACGGAATTATTTGAGATCGCTTGTTCAACTTGTCATGGACTGCGTGGCGAGGGATTATTTGGCCGTGAACTTGCCAATACCGGACTGAACGAAAACAAGATCCGCTCCAACATTTTGAGGGGACGATTGAAGAGCGGCATGCCAGCTTTTGATGGCATGTTCACAGAAGACCAACTCAATGCGCTGGTGGGTTACGCAGTTTTGATTGCAAGCGGCAAAGCGGAAATACCTCAGTTTGAATTTCAACTTGCGCCGCCCGAGTTTCATTGCACACCACAATTACCTTCAAAAATCTGCGGAGGTAACTAATGGCAAAAACACTTTCAAGACGTGATTTTCTTAAAGTAGGCGGTGTGGCGGCTGGCTCAGCGACAGCACTGGCTGCGTTAAAAAACGTGATGTCTGCAAAGGCATCCACTGAAATTAAAACCGCAGCTGAAGAAAAAATAGTCGCATCCACATGCCACTTGTGTTCGGCTGGATGTGGAATTTTAGTACGGGTTGCAGATGGAAAAGCAGTCAAGCTCGAAGGCAATCCGATGCACCCTGTTAATCAAGGATCGCTTTGCCCGAAGGGCCAAGCTGCTCCTGAACTTTTATATAACCCGGATAGATTAATCGGTCCGATGAAACGCGATCGCGCCAGTGGAAAGTTGACTCAAATCCAATGGGCAGAAGCAGTTCAACTGGTGGCTGAAAAACTCAACACCCTGCGAGATGCAGGTCATCCCGAACAATCAGTACTCATGCACGGCGATACGCGCGGACAAATGCGCTCCTTCCTGGCTCGTTTCATGGAAGCGGTTGGCTCGCCCAATATCGTCTCCCATGAAAGTTTGAACGTAGCCGCCGCAAAACTTGGAACATATCTGACACAAGGTATTTACGGCCTGCCCGCCTATGATCTTGAAAACGCAAATTATGTGATTTCATTCGGCGCAAATCTTTTAGAAGCGGGTTCGAATCCACAGCGCACGATCTCTGGTTATACCTATCTGCGGCGCGGACGTGCGACACGCGGTAAAGTGGTGGTGATCGATCCGCGCCAAAGCATTACCGCGTCCAAGGCCGATGAGTGGATTCCGATCAAGCCTGGCACTGACGCGGCGCTTGCGCTCGGTATGGCAAATGTAATCATCAAATCTGGTTTGGTGGATGCAGACTTCGTCAAAAATTATTGTTTTGGCTTTGATAACTTTACTTCAAATGGGGATCATAAAGGCTTCCGTGATTTTGTTTTAGATAACTACGACCCGGCTAAGGTTGAGCAGATCACTGGTATACCCGCCACAACCATCGCGCGGCTGGCAGGCGAATTCGCCGGTAATGGACCTGCAGTTGCGATGCTGCCCGGCAAGGGCGGATTACTCAACGGCGGATTTAGCGGCGTGTACACAGCAATGGCTGTACACATGTTAAATGCGCTTGTAGGAAGCATTGAATCAAAAGGCGGTGTGATGACACAACATTACATGCCTTGCGCAGATTATCCCAAACTCCCATCTGACCCAATTGCGACAGCAGGATTGAAAACCAATCGACTGGATGGCGCAGGCAGCAAATTTCCGCTCGGCAGAAATTCCTATCAATCAATTGCCGATCAAATTTTGGAAGGCGCATCTGTTGAGGCTTTGTTCCTGTATGATGCCAATCCTGCTTTTGAAACACCCGGCGGCAAACGCTTTTCAGAAGCTTTCAAGAAAGTACCCTTTGTTGTTTCGTTTTCCTCTTTCATGGATGAAAGCGCTGAACTCGCAGACTTGATCTTGCCCGAGCCAACATTTCTTGAGCGTTGGGGTGACGATCATATTGAGGGACTTGGCTATCCCGGTATTTCAATTTATCAACCTGTCATCGAGCCTTTGTACGACACGATGAACACCGGTGACTTCTTTTTGAAAGTAGCCGAATCCATGGGCGGGACAGTCGCGAAAGCATTCGCGTGGAAATCCTACGAAGAAGTTTTACAATTCCGCTTGAAAGATATCGGCGCGGATTGGGAACTGCTCAAGGAATTGGGTGTGTGGTTCAACCCGGGCTATCGCTTCGCCAAACGCGGCAGTCAACATTGGATCGATAATATCGTCGGCTCGGAACGAATGAATGCTCCGCGTGATGGTTACTTTGATCTATACAGCCGCGAATTAAATTGTTTCCTCGGCGGGATGAAAAAAGATGAACTCGCCAAACTTGGCATTTCGCAAACTGGCGATAACGCCAATATGCCGCACTATGAACCGACTGCTTTTGTGGGTAATGAAAAGAAATATCCATTCATGCTGAACGTGGTCACTTTGATGAGCCTTGGGCCGCGTAGTGATGCGGCTAATATGCCCACACTTCAGGAGATTAGCGGCATGACTGTGCGTGAAACGTGGGACTCGTGGCTGGAGATGAATCCTCAGTCCGCCGCCAAGCTTGGGTTGGTGGAAAATGATCAGGTGAAAATCGAAAGCCCATTTGGGCGAATCAGCACAAAAGTTAAGTTGGTGGCTGGTCTTCATCCTAACGTGGTGAATTTACCTTTCAATCAAGGTCATACTGCGGTAGGACGTTTCGCCAAAGGCCGCGGCGTCAACGGGCTGGAAATATTAAATCCCGCCTCTGAACCTTTGACCGGGTTGGCTTCTTTTACAAATACGCGTGTGAAGGTTTCCAAATAGGAGAACAACATGACTGATTGGTGTATGGTAATTGATCTCGAAAAATGTGTGGCGTGCCAGGGATGCAGTATCGCCTGCCGCTTTGAAAATAATACGCCCGCTGTTAGCCCGCAGGAATCCAAGAATGGGCGCGCGATCCGCTGGAACGACGTGTTTCCATTGCCCTTGCATTTTGCTCCAGACCAGGGTGAATATCCAAATGTGAAAACTCATTACATCACGCGCCCATGTATGCACTGCAAGAACGCCCCGTGCGTGAAGGTCTGTCCTGTACAAGCCACATTCACAGACGAAGAAGGCATTGTTCATCAGAACTATAACCGCTGTATCGGCTGTCGTTTTTGTACTGTGGCTTGCCCGTATGGTGTGCGTTATTTCAATTGGTTTAAGCCGGAATGGGAAGAGACCCTGGCTGAATATCGCAACCCCGATCAACTCAGTGTGAATGGCTCGCTTGAAGGACCAGCAGTGCGTCCTACCGGCGTGGTCGAAAAATGTACTTACTGCGTTCACCGTTTGGCAAAGGCTCGTGAGCAAGCCAAAGTTGAAGGGCGTGATTTCCGTCCTGACGAATACGTGCCTGCCTGTGTGCAGACTTGTACCGGCAAGGCGCGTTTCTTCGGCGATCTCGATGATCCGGATAGCACAGTCTCGCAACTTTCGAAGAGTTTGCGCGCTATTCATTTGCTTGAAGACTCAGGTGCTCATCCCAAGACTCTTTATCTGGCGGAGGGATAATCATGCAGCAGACCCTTAATTTACATGATCGTGAAGAATTAATTGCACCGCTCTATCAATTTGACCGAAAATTCTGGACGACATTGGCGGTGCTGATCGTTATCATCGCGCCCGGCATGCTACTCTATGCCCGTCAGTTGGTGGTGGGCCTCGGCGTCACTGACCTCAACCGCCCGGTTTTCTGGGGTGCGTATTTGGTCAATTTTATTTTTCTGATCGGTATCGCCATGGCAGGCACAGTCATCTCGGCTGTTTTGCAATTGCTCAAAGTTAATTGGCGTCGTCCGATCACTCGCATTGCCGAGTCCTTGACCGTCTTTGGATTAATGACTGCCGGATTGCAGATCATCATGGATATGGGTCGTCCCGACCGTTTGGTTTTCACATTACTCTATGGTCGTTTGCAAGCGCCTCTTCTCTGGGATATCGCCTCGCTCACGCTTTATTTGCTGACAGCCATCTTCGCCCTCTATTTGCAACTGATCCCCGATATTGCTCTTCTGCGCGATACCAGTCCCGCCTCCGCTCCTTTATGGCGCAAAAAACTTTACACCATTCTCTCTCTTGGCTGGACCGGCGCAAAAGAACAGTGGCGAAGGCTTGAGAAAGCCATCACGGTGGTCTCGGTATTCATTATTCCGATCGGTATTTCACTTCACACCGTTACTTCATGGTTATTCTCCACAACGGTTCAACCTGGCTGGAAGTCCACCATTCTTGGCCCATATTTTGTAGTTGGCGCGATCTTCTCTGGCATTGGCTTGCTATTTATAGCCACCACCTTTGCACGCCAATATAATAAACATCTAAAAGAATATATTACAGAAACTTTTTACACCAATTTAGGCTGGATCTTCATCGTGATGAGCGCGGTCTGGTTTTACTTTACACTCAACGAAACCCTGGTTGTTGTCACCGAGCAGGAAACACTTGAGTTCCCCGTCATGGCTTCAAAATTGTTTGGTGAATTCGCGCCCGCCTTTTGGGGCATGATCATTCTGATGATCGCCGCTACATGGATCCTGGTTGCACCAAAATTTGTTTCAGACAAGCCAACACCCAATCCGCTTTTTCAATCTGCCACAGGTCTGGTCGCAACCGCGATCAGTATAGTTATCTTTTTCTTATTATGGCTGCGATTGCCCGTGCTTGCTGCGCCTGGGATCCAATCGATTCTGATAATCGCTTTCGTCGTGTTCTTAATCTTAGCTCTTCTAGGCGTCACTAAATGGATGAAGACTCGTCTCATCACTTCGACAGTTATCGCGAGCGCTTTTGTTCTCTTCGGCATGTGGCTTGAACGTTGGAACATTCTTTTGCCTACACTTACTCATGCGCGCCTGATTCCTTATACTACATACAATCCCACCATCACCGAAATTGCCGTTACCATTTCAACTTTTGGAATTTTGACTTTGATGTTCGTGGTCTTCTATAAATTCTTCCCATCAATTTCCATTTGGGAAGTGGAAGAGGGTCGCGCACTGGAATCGGATTCTACGCACTAGATAAACTTATGTCTCTAGCCTTGATCTACCACGCTCTTTCAGAACTGTTGGCTCGTTCGCCAATATGGGCAATTGACTCAGCCCGTGAGTGGCCACTCTACGCCGATATTTCACGCGTGGCACAAGAGTCACCGGCAGCGCGGCGAGCAATCTTGTCGCTGAGTGAGATTCCCCCCGAAAGCATTGACCAGCGGCAGGCACGGTATGACGCGCTCTTCAACGCCTCACCGCGTAACTGGTTGTACGAATCTGCTGCCAAGACAGGCCGCATCCTCGGGCCAGAAACTTTTGCAATTGCCAAACTCTATCATGCGGCTGGGCTGGTATCTTCATTCGGTGCCGAATCGCCAGACCACGCTAGTCTTGAACTCGCCTTCCTCGCTCATCTTTCGGAGCAGATAGAATCAAATTCCAAACAAGCAGAGGAATGGCGCACGCTCGAACGTCAATTCATCAAAGAGCACGGAGACTGGCTTATTCAACTGGGGCGCAATCTCTCAAAAAGCGGAGACATGGTTTATGCGCCCATTGGTCAGTTTCTTGCGGATTGGTTGAGCGAAATAAATCTTCAACCCATAATTCGCAACCCCCGATCTTCGACCTTTAACCTGCGGCCAGTTATCGCTTGTGCCGATGACTGCACCCTTTGTGGATTTTGTGTGCAGGTTTGCCCAGTTCAGGCGTTGGCAGTCAGTGAGAGCGAAAGTGAAACCAGGCTCATGCTCAACGTGCAAACATGTATAGGTTGTAATAAATGTGAAAAAATTTGCAACACAAACGCCATTCACATGCTTGATGGAGAATCGCTTGTCAACAACGGGTTGCCTGACTTGCTGCGTGTGACCCTGCGCCAATCCCCGCGCGTTATATGTCCAGCCTGCCACAAACCAACTGTCAGCCGTGCCGAACTCGAATACGTTGGCGGGCAGATAGGGCATCCGGCGTGGCTTGATTATTGTCTCGAATGTCGTCCCCAATTTTACGGAGGCTAACCCATGAATTTCCCACTTGAACAACCCCTTTTTCAATTTTTTCACTGGCTGGTTAATACGCCAGGAGTCGGCGCGGCAGTTATCGGATTGCTGGTCGGCGTTGCTGTGACTTCCTTTGCTTTGACTTTGCGTTGGATCGCATCTGCAAAAAGCGCGGAACAGGAATCTTATCCATATCCGCCTCAGCATTAAATTGGGATTCCACTTTTCCGTCCAGGGTGTGCTTGGTTTATTTACGAATATTCAGCGGGATCATGTGGATAATCGTTTATCGGAAATTACACCAATCATATTCAACAAAACCATAACATGAGTCTTAAATTCAAGATTTGGGTTTATTTGCCGATAATACGACAATAATATAAGGTTA
>CAIWRB010000443.1 GCA_903914955.1 uncultured Chloroflexota bacterium
GAATATAAAATGGATCGAAGTTAGTGTGGTTAACTATATAGCTTAAAGCTATGATATTCAATGATATCGACAATCCACTTGCAAAAAAATATTTTATAAATTGCGATTTGAATTTAATTTTTTTTTCTGGTTTAAATACAAACCGGTAATTCAATATATAAGTAAACAATACTCCTGTAATGGAAGCTGCAATTAATGAGATTGCGTAATTTATTTGAAATACTTTGACCATTGAAGTAAATATGATAAATGTTAACATAAAATTAGCTGCACCAACAAGAGTAAATTTAGATAACTCTATTTTTATTTTTTTCACTTTATGTTACTTCCTATATTTTATCTGTCATAAATATTTATCTCTAATTACATAGTTCGGCCTTTTTCTCACTTCCTCGTTAATTCGCCATACATATTCACCGATCACACCAAGCATCAGCATTATTATTCCCCCTACAATAAGAATAGCAATCATAATCGGAGCCCATCCTGAAAATGGAGTCCCACCCCCTAACCACGCAAGTACAATATCAATAGAATAAAGCAATCCGAGCATAGAAATAATAACTCCAAGCAATGAGATCAATCTAATTGGTAAAAAAGAAGAATCTAAAATGGCATCAAGAAAATTATTGAGTTTTTTGCTGAAATTATATTGGGATTTTCCGATTGTTCTTTTCAGTCTTACATAAGGTATTAATGTGGTACTGAAACCAGTCCATAACAAATCTCCTTGAAAGAATCTATGCCTTACATCAATTGCATTAAATGCATCCATTACTTTTCTGTCCATCAACACAAAATCAAATCCTCCAGAAGGCATTTGTGGGAGAGATAAGCGTAAAACTCCGTATGCAAAACGAGAAAATAGTTTCGCAGGCAAACTATCCGATCGATCAGTTCTATGACAAATAACAATCTCTGATCCAGCTTCCCACTTCTTTACCATCTCAGGAATAATTTCAACCGGATCCTGTAAATCCGCTGAGATGTTGATAACAGCATCACCCGTAGCTTCTTTAAACCCTGCCAGCATAGCTGCCATTTGACCAAAGTTACGAGTAAACGTAATTACCTTTACATGAGTATCTTGCTCCCTCAAACTCAATATCTCAGTTAAAGAGCCATCCTTGGATCCATCATCCACAAAAACGATTTCGTATTCGTAATGAGGAAGTTCACTTTTAAAAAGTGTATGAATTTTTTCATAGGTTTTAGTAAGTGCTCCTTCATTATGATAAACCGCTACAACAAATGAAATTTTCACTCGCCGTCTCCCTTTTCACACATCAGAAAGATACTCGAACATAGGTCAGGGTACTGTTGCCCGAGTTTATAACAGCCATCTAAGTATTCATTGGAAATGATGTCAGTTTGCAGCAGTCGATCCCATTGGAAGTTTGCCAAAGCCTTAAAGAAGATTCCTGATCGATGAACTACTTTCAATCCAGCGGCAACCGCATCGCGCTCAAGAGTATCCAATGTATAGGTGCATTGATGCCCATGTTCAGCTTCTGCTGGTGTGACCGCTGAGTTATGCGTTATCAATCCCATTTGAACAGCGATTTGCCTTGATGGAGCATTGGCGTTTGGACACACAAGAAATAGTCTACCGTTTTCTGCAAGCCATTCGTCATTGATTCGTTTCAGAACAAGTACCGGGTCATCAAGATGTTCAAGGACATGTGTGAGTACTATATTATCATAACGCTTGGGCAAGGTTGCTTTTTCAAATAAAGAATTTATAATATGAACTTTATTGCCGAGTTTCAGTTTGGCCTCTTCAATTGCAACATCTGATGCTTCGACACAAGTGACATCATCGAAAAAGGGTAAAAACCTTTTAGTAAAATCACCCTTAAAGCTGCCAAGCTCAAGCAGACTGCCGTTATTAAAAAATGGCGCGAACGATTTGATCATAAAAGGGTGCATTACATCATAATCGAACGAATAGCCATATTTTCGTCCATTATCTCTTTCATCTGAATCTTTACATTCATTGTTGAAGTTTCTTTGTTTGTTCATAACCTTGCCTATATATTTGTTAATCAATATTTTATTTATTCCAATTCAGCAAGTCCAAAACCATTCCGGCCGAATTCATTTCCGTTATAAAGCAGATACGTTTTACCATCACATTCAAATATATGAGGATAACACTGCATCTGTGAATCCCAACCTTCTGCAGAGATATCTATACCTGCAATACTATCATCGCGAATCCAATGTTCTAAATCGGTGGAATACGCATAACCCAAGCGATAGGCGCGACTGCTATCCTGCCTGAAACCATGAGCCTGACGGCAACAAAAATACATGTGGTATTTACCATCCAAACAAATCACCGTGGGTAAAGCCTGACATTCGTCTGCATTTAATCGATCGCTTATTATCTGCAGACCGTTTCGATTCCAATTTACGCCATCGGACGAAGTCGCATGTGCAATCTTATAAACTCGATCAGGAGGTTCCGTATCAGTGAACTTAATCCACTGAGTACCGAAGATGTACCACATGTGATAAATGTGCCCATACTTTGTAACGAAGGCATCGGCAACAAGAAAGGGTTCGTTTAGCGAAGCAGTCAGCACCGGACCGCTACCATGTCGGATGAAATTTTGACCGTTGTCATCACTGATGGCAAGACCGATCGATGCGTCCGCTGAAACCGAAACCTTACGGTTCCATCCAGTAGTATATGCCAGCACCCGATCGCCATCACGCAGCACATTGAACGGAAATATGCCATGCTCATCGAAACTTCCCAATTCGCCCAGCGCCAACACCGGTTGAGTGCTAACTCCAATCAATCTGCTCATGTCACGTTCGTAGTCAGCGAAGGCTACATGGCTGAGATACTTTCCAACATTATCTCTTTCCCGAGTGGAAAAATACACCCGCACGCGATCTTCAAGTAGAAGCGTCTGGGGTGATTGGGCGAAGTCAACACAATTGTTCGGTAATTTGTGATCCCTCGGATCGAATATTTTGCCGAGTTTTTTCCATTTCATACCTCCCCCCACGCTTCAATAGATTCCAGTATTGCCAGACCAAAACCAGCACGCCCCATTCCGTTACCTTGATACAGCATATAAGTGGCACCATCCAACTCAAAGACATGTGGATAATTAATCATTTCCGAATCCCATCCTGTTTCGGAGAGTTCAATATCTACAAGATTGTCGTTACGTTGCCAGTTAATCAAATCAGTAGAAGAGGCATATCCGATTCGGTAACCACCTTCCCGACTTTTATAGTTGCGGATGTCCCTGTACGAAAAAAACATATGGTAACTACCATTGCGAAAAGTTACATCTGGGCATGCTTGGCACTCATAATTACCTAGCTTGTTCACAATCAGATCCTTTCCATGCTTAATCCAGTCTATGCCGTTATCGGACGTAGCCATGCGAATCTTGTATACGGGTTCCGGCTTTCCCTCAATCCGTAGCCATTCATTGCCCGCCACGTACCAAAGTTGCCAACGATCTGCGAACTTGCGAATACGCGGACTTCCAAGCAAGAAGGGTTCATCTGGGCTGTATGAAAGCACGGGACCATCTCCGATTCGGTGAAAAGTCTCGCCGCCGTCTCGGCTGATTGCCAGACCAATCGCGGCGTTGAATGGTACTGATTCGCAGCGAGTCCATCCTGCGTAGTAGGCACGAATCTCTGAACCGTTTCGGATCACTGAAACCGGATAAGTACCGAATTCATCGAAAGTCCCGTATTTCCCTAAGCTCAGTACCGGCGTTACGCATACACGCAGAATATTTAGTAAGTTGTTACGATCAAGATCAATGAAAGAGATATAGCTGAGATATTGTCCATCTGAGGCAGGCGCTGGGCGCGAACAAAAATACACTCGAACATGTGAATCTTCGATCAATACAGAGGGTGATTGCGCAAACTCATGCATCCAGCTTGAAGTAACTAACTCCTTTGGATCAAATACTTTCCCAATTTTTTTCCATCTAAACACTATAAACCCCTTTTTTTAATCTTCCAAACGCCGAAGGTTAAGCGCGCCAGTCTTTAGTCCACCATAGTAATAATCATTAAAACCAGCGGCATCCATCAGACCGAACACCTTTTGCATGTCGTACTCGGAGCGGTGCAAGGTAAACTTGCCTGCTTCGTAAACGGCAAATGCAGCACGCGGATCGCCATCCCTCGGTTGCCCCACCGAACCAGGATTGCAGTATGTCTTGTCACCGAAAACCTGTACAGATTGCAAATGTGTATGACCAGATACGAACACGCGCCCAAGCACTCGCTCGAAATATTCAGCGGTCGGTTTCAGGTATTCGTCGACTGGGTCAGCCCAACCACCATGTACCAGCTGAATTTCGCCGATGTACATTTGCACCGGAAAGGTACGTATCCACGTCAAATGCCCATTTTCGATGATCCTACGCTGATATGCCAGACAATCATTCACGCTACGGGAACGTGGACAGAAACCTCCACCCGCCATATACCAATCGTGATTACCCATCACGCAGGGAATTTGGCGGTCGCGTAGTTCACGACAACACTCATTGATTTGGGAGTAGTATCCAACGACGTCACCCGCGCAGTAAATACGCCCTACTCCCAACCTATCGATTTCTGCCAGGACTGCCTTTAACGCTTCGTAGTTACCGTGGATATCAGAGATGAACGCAATCTTCATAAAATATCTGCTCGTCTGTGTAACGCACAGCTCGACCGCGCCGGATGACGGGCTGAACCGGATTGCGGTGATTTAGAAAATAATCCAGTGCCATAGCGCTTTCGTTGTAGCCAAATGCTGTGCGAATAGATGTTGAAGAAGAAATTCTTGGATTAATCTCGAGCAGTTTAGTACCGTCTGGACAGCGTCGAAATTGAAAATTTGTCGGCCCCAGCGGGCGAAACAATTGGCATAATTCGGTTATCACCGGGGAAAATTCTTCCATATCGGCCACCTCCGCCTTTTCGGTAAAACCATCCCTCGATAGCTTGCGACGTAACGTCATGCCAGCAAAATAGCCTCCTTGTCCATCACAAAATGCCGAAGTGGTATACTCTTCGTCGTCATTGCCTACGATGGGTTGCGCCATCAGTACAATTCCGATATTCTCCCGGTGCTTCAAAAAAATCTCTTCCGATGTCACTCTTACAATGCCTTTGGAGCCGAAGCCTTGGCGCGGCTTAAGCATAAATGGCAGACCAAATCTTGAAGCCAGGGTGGTAAAATCATTTTCCAGAGAGCTTTCGATAGCGCACGCCACCCCAGCCGCCATAAGCCGCTGGTAAAATTCCCATTTATCCTTACAAAGAGCTATCAATTCCGGAACATTGAGCAAAGGCAAAGCGCTGTATGAGCAAATATCGGGTAGATGTTCAGCCCAATGGAACATGTCAATTTCAATACCGGGAATCAGCATATCAATGCGATGTCGGCGTAGCGTGTCAAGCAGCCAATCTAGATACTCTGGTGCATTAGTGGCTGGTGCCCGCACGAATACGTCGCAAAAAGCGGGAGCAACCGAGTCATCATAGATCGAGGTTCCAACTAAAAAACAATTCCGCTCCATTTGCTGTAGGGAGCGCAACACGCCGTATCCAACGATACCGCTTGCACCTGAAACTAAAATTCGTTTCATGACAGGTTCTTTCTTCGTTCAACTTCTAAAGCAATCCCCTGTGGCAAAGAAATTTGAGGGAAATAGTCGATTCGGCGATACAAATCATCGTTAGCCGCAAAAGCATTATCAGGAATATCTGGCCTGTCAGTATCAAAGCGAATCGCACTGACGCTGGCAAAGGCGGCAATCGCTATCGTAGCGATTTCAGAATAGCGCACATTCGTTTGACTAGGGCAAATAAATCTGCCTATGACCCGTTGCCGAACAATTCGAGCAATGATTTCCGCCACATCATCGGAATGAATCAGGTTACGTTGCGCATCGTTTTTACCAAAAAACGTAATATCTTCGCCGTGTTGAGCTTTATCAATTATCGAATACAAAAAAGGCTGATGATGGCGAAAAACATCCCCATCACCATAAATTTGTGCTGATCGCAAAATAGTCAACGGAAGACCGACGCTACGGCAATACAAACTAACCAAATCTTCTGCATGAAGCTTAGACAAAGCATAGCTACTATAAAAGGGAGAGTCTTCATTCAGACCTGCGAAGATACTAGATATCTGCACCAAATGCCTCACACCAGCGCATAAACAGGCATGACTTAGTTTGAGAGCCCCTAACACGTTCACCTCTTCTGCAGCAAGTATAGAATCGAAATCTTTACCTCCAAAATTTGCAGACAAATTAATGACTGTATCCAGCCCTGACGGTAAACAAAACTGATTTGCATGCCAAAACAAATTCAATTCGACATCGCAACCACTCCGCCCCGCAGTTAAAACTTCTGCAAAATTTTCCAGCACTGGACGAAGCGCCTTAGCCAAAGATGAGTTACCACCAACGATCAGTATTTTCATCGCTCATGCGTCCTCATCATCGAGCTGAAATTTCGGCTAAGATCCCGCAACTAAGCTCAGGGTAACCTACCCCGACTTCACACAATGCGTCTATGATCTTGCGTTCCAGTTGCAGTGAGATAATTTGACGGGTGGTAAACGGCTTCAAGTAAATCCCCTCTATCCTATCTATACCAAATCCAGCCCTCCCCACTGCGTCTGTCAGGTTAGAAACAGTATAATAACGTTTGTGACCGAGTAGACGATCATTCTCTGACAAGGTAGATATATCGTCCAATAGTCCCGCTAAATAACCCAACTTGCGATTCAATACCTCAGCATTTGGTACAGCCAGGAACATTTTTCCGTTTGGAACAAGAAATTTTCGAAAGTTTTGCAAGATCACCAAAGGATCGTCCACATGTTCGAGAATAAATCCCATAACTATTACATCAAAGCGCTCGTCAGTATAGAATTCCTCAAAATAAGTTTCGACGATCTCTGCAGAACATTCCGGGTGAGTTTCGCGAAAGTTCCGGATCACGGCAGGGGAACCTTCGAGAACGACATGCCGAGAATAACGGTGGGAAAAAATGTCAGTAGTATAACCATGTCCCACCCCCAATTCAAGCAGGGAATCGGCTCCTCCAGTATGGCGTAACACCCTTTTCGGATACCATGTTAATAATATCTCATTATCGAAATCATAAAGGTTATCGCCTTGATATGCTGCTACGTGAGAGTCCAGTGTATTATTCATTTGCATCCTTAAACCAAATAAAATTCCGCCAAGCGACTTTTAATAACATTGAGGGAATTGAACATCATCACATCAATAATCGAAAGCCAAGGAATAAATGGTTCGATTAACTGCTCGTACTCGAACGGCTTCGATTTGATAAATTGCAACTCAATACCTTTCGCCCTGAAAGTTTCCTTCGAATATAGTTCGATACCACCAATTGCATTTATATAGGTTGTTGCACCGACCGCTGAACATAAGGCTAAAACCTTGTCCTGATTTTTCAGACCATGATCAATAGCAATATCAGAAGAAATCCTTATCTCAGTGGTGATCCCCAAATGCTCACAAGTTCTTTCAATTGAGTTGTACAGGAAACGAAAAAGGTTTACGTCTTTATAGCATACTACCTGCTCAATCAATGGAAATATTTCTGCAAAATAAGGAGCGTGCCGGTAGGCTTCCTTAAATTGGTTCAGAAATTTATCGCGGTTTAAATCTGACGAGAGTTCGCGCTGATAAACATCAAGATAGTCCGAATCTTTTTTCAAGGGCAACGAGAACATAACTTCTTTACCGTTCTGAAGCATTCTGTTTCTGTTTATCCAACCTTTTTTTGTGTACTTGATGTTGTCGTATACAATAAACAAGTCTACAGCCGCAATAAGCTGAAAATAACCGATGTACGGAAAAAAGTATGGCTGCATGATGCCAACTCTCACTTTGCGTCCTCCGCAAAGCAAACCGGCTTGGTTGTACGTGATGCAATGAAACATGAGATTTCATCTACAACTGATAAGTCAAGATCGGGATAAATGGGTAGGCAAAGTACCCGCTGCGCAGCTATTGTTGCCTCAGGAAGATTTTCTTTATGAGCAGAAGGTAATCCGCGATACATGGGATAGTTTGAAATTAAAGGATAAAAATAGCGCCTCGGATAGATACCACTATCTTTGAACTGCTGGTTAAGCTCATCACGGCTGATCGGGTAATCTGGTTCAACCAGAATAGGAAAATATGAATAGTTGGAAACCTTTTCGCCAGCTTCGTCCAAACATCGAATTCCCTTTACTCCTTTCAATCGGTCGCGGTAGGCTGCATCAATTTCTTTGCGTTTGGTAAGAGCTTTGTCTAAGTGTTTCAACTGTAAAAGACCGAGTGCAGCATTGAATTCGCTCATTTTACCATTGATACCTGGCGCAACAACAGTTACTTCGCCCACATGACCAAAGTTTTTCAATTGGTCGATCCTTGTTTTGGTCTTGGCATCGGGACAGACAATAGCGCCACCTTCAAAGGTATTAAACACTTTGGTGGCATGAAAACTTAACACCGAAAGATCGCCATACCGAAGTATACTGCCTTGTGCATCTTGCACACCAAAGGCATGGGCTGCATCGTAAATTACTTTAAGATTATAGTTGTCCGCAATCTTCTGGATAGCGTTTACATCACAAGGATGACCATAGCAGTGCACAGGCATAATCGCTGTCGTCTGCGGTGTTATAGCCGCTTCTATCTTCTCAGGATCAAGGTTGAGAGTGTTCGGATCGACGTCCACAAAGACCGGTTTGATACCATTCCACAATAAAGAGTGGGATGTGGCTACAAATGAATACGGAGTGGTAATCACTTCACCAGTGATTCGGAGTGCCTGTAATGCTGTCACCAACGCAATGGTACCGTTAGTGAATAAGGCAATATGCTCTACGCCAAGAAACTTACAGAGGGCTCTTTCCAGTTGCTCATGGAATGGACCTCCATTGGTGAGAAACTTGCTTTCCCATATCTGTTCGAGATAGGGGATGAATTCTTCCAAGGGGGGGAGATATGGCTGGGTGACGTAGATATTTTTTTTAGTCATTTTATCGCTAAAATTAATAATCCTTACTGCAAGCATTCGGCAATAAATCACTCCGAAAGCTTTTTGAAATCATGCAGTTTTTGCTTGAAATCTTCTTCGAGGGTTTGGGCGTTTCTAAAATATACACATATATCTGTTTTCTGACTAACCTGTTTTATTGCGGAGTCATTATCTGTGAAGCGCGTATATGAAGAAACAATGTAGGTCTTATATTTATCATAATGAGAAAGAAAATAACTTCTGATCAAAAACAACTTATTATAAATGATGAATTACATCTTCTTCCCACTTAAGATATTGTGTTTTATACCTTACATTATTATCCATTAAATTCTATAAGCGATCATCAAAAGGTGAGTAGACCAGAGGGATTTCACCTCCAGCCCCTCGCAGGTAGGGTCGAGAACTGGCGCGTTGACTTTGGTGTTCGGTGATAATTCCAGCACTTTCGTTTTGACTCTCAGTCCGACTCCCATTGTTTACGTTTCCAATTACCGCCACGTCAAACCCGGCGTGCCGTTTTCCGGCACCGGGCTTTCCTGACAGCTTCGCCCCAAAGCTTATGTGACTGTTTCTGTTGGGCGTGCTTTCAGCATCTGGGAGCCACCCTGTAACCGGCA
>CAIWRB010000444.1 GCA_903914955.1 uncultured Chloroflexota bacterium
AGGAAAAGGAAACAAGTGGGATTAACGCGGGAAATTTCAGCTTGATAAGACATAATTCAACCTTTCTGATGGTTTGATATCGCAGGTAGGATAGCACAAAATCCTTGATTTGTCCGTAAGTTTTTAATAAACAAAATTGGCGCGTGCGCCAAGACATTTTTTACTGCGCCAATTATCGGCACGGGAGAACTCGCGCAAACTCACAGAATTTTCCATCCACTTCCCGGCAAAGACAATTTTATCGTAGTTATCATTGTAATTTGCCTGCTCAGGGAATACGCGTTATTGCATATTGCCAAAGCCAATATTTTATAGGTACAATCAATTCTCGAAAAATATATTTTTCTGGTACACTCAGGTTGTTAAAATGCAAAACCATACCGGGGAAACCCGTTTTCTTAGGAGATCGAGTTATGACAAAATCCCGTTCTGAGCAGATGGTGGAACGCCTTCGTTATATGCAGGCTTACGCGCCCGATATTGAAGCCTCTGCCATTGTTTCTGTGGATGGCCTTATCATGGCGTCTGCGCTTCAACAGGGTGTTGAGGAAGATCGTGTTTCCGCAATGTCTGCGGCAATGCTCAGCTTGGGCGAACGCATTTCCGGTGAACTTGGGCGGGGCATTCTTGAACAAGTCTACATCAAGGGTGATAACGGTTCGATCGTGCTTACCGCCATCGGCGAAGAGGCGGTCTTAACTGCAATGGCTCGCAAAGAGGCGAAGCTGGGTATGATATTTCTTGAAATGCGCCGCGCAGCCGAAGATCTTGTGAAATTAGTTGGATGAACGAAAGAAAATTCCCACCCAGAAAAGTTAACGACCCCAAATGGGGAGGGCTTAAACGCCCTCCCCATTCTCTTTAGTTAAACATACATTCTTGCGAGGTCGCTGCCATTCTGCTCATGGCAGCCCCGCGTATCTGAAGGTTCCTTATCATAAGTAATATTTTCCATACAGATTTGAGTATCATGGAGGTAACAAATAATGACTAAATATTTATTTTTCACTGGCGGTGTTGTTTCATCTGTTGGCAAAGGCGTGACCGCAGCCGCAATGGGTTTACTCTTGAAAGAGCGGGGCTTTAAGGTTGCTGTGCAAAAACTTGATCCGTATATCAACGTGGATCCGGGCACGATGTCACCATACCAGCATGGCGAGGTGTATGTGTTGGATGACGGCGCAGAAACAGACCTCGACCTTGGTCATTATGAACGGTTCATTGATAACCGCCTGACACGGGTCAGTAATTTCACTACGGGTCAGGTCTATGCAGAGACGATTGCGAACGAACGCCGTGGCGATTATCTGGGCGGCACGATCCAGGTCATTCCTCATATCACCAATGAGATCAAACGCAGAATTGGATTGGTTGAAAAGGAAACAGGCGCAGAGATCGTCATTCTCGAGGTCGGCGGTACTGTTGGTGATATTGAATCACAACCATTTCTTGAGGCACTGCGCCAGCTCCGCAATGAGGTTGGACGCGAGAATTGTCTGTTTGTGCATGTGACCTGGCTCCCGACCATCGGAGCAACCGGCGAGATAAAGACCAAACCTACTCAGCATTCCGTGGCAGCACTCCGTTCCATTGGTATCTCGCCAAATATTATCATCGCGCGCGCAGATCAACATGTTGATAAATCCTTATGTGAAAAGATCGCGCTTTTTTGTGACGTGGATAAAGACTCTGTAATTCCCATGGCAACTGCAGATGTGCTTTATGAAGTTCCATTACTCCTGGAAGAGCTCGGCGTGGGAGAGTTGGTTCTTCGCAAACTTGGTTTGACCGCAAAGCAGAAAGCAAATATGACCCCGTGGAAAAAGCTTGTCGAAGATGTTCGCAGGCCAAAATCCACGGTACAAGTTGCGCTTGTGGGTAAATATGTTGAGTTACAAGACGCTTATATGTCTGTCCGTGAGGCTCTCAAACACGCCGCGCTTGCGAACGATGTTGAAGTTGAGATCAGCTGGATACACTCGACCGATCTCGAAAAAGATAAAAGCTGGGAGGTTGTCAAAAAAGCCGATGCGGTGCTCGTGCCTGGCGGATTTGGTTCACGCGGTATTGAAGGCAAGGTACTCGCGGCGCGATATGCCCGGGAAAACAAAATTCCATACCTTGGCTTATGTTTGGGTATGCAAGTGATGTGTATTGATTTTGCGCGCAGTGTGCTGGACCTCGAGGATGCCAACTCCACTGAATTTGACCGGAGCACGGAAAACCCCGTCATCGACATCATGTTGGACCAGCGTTCCATCACGAATATGGGCGGCACCATGCGCCTCGGACTCTATCCGTGTCTGCTCCAAAAAGGATCGAAAGCTGCCACTGTCTACGCAGTTCCCAACGTCGACGAGAGGCATCGTCACCGCTTTGAGTTCAACAACGCCTACCGAGTGGAATTCGAGAAGCATGGCATGGTCTTTTCAGGCCTATCCCCCGACGGCAGATTAGTTGAGATCGTTGAGCTGGCAGATCATCCATACATGGTTGCGAGTCAATTCCATCCTGAGTTTTTGTCGCGCCCCATGAGGCCCCATCCCTTGTTTGTAGGTTTGCTCAAAGCTGCCAAGGAAAAAGCGAAAAAGTAGACAGCAACAAATGAATAATCAACAATCCAACAACATCCTGCACGGCATTACGCTTGAAGTGATCCTCACCCAACTAGTGGAGCAATATGGCTGGGAAGAATTAGGACATCGCATTACCATCAAATGTTTTACAGATGATCCAAGCATCAAGTCCAGTTTGAAATTTTTACGAAGAACTCCCTGGGCAAGAAAAAAAGTTGAAGAACTGTATATCCTATCTGCAAAAAGGAAATGAGCCTCTGAAGTGTCTTCTTGGGTACGCAGCCTGCATAATTTCAAATTACGTTGATATTTTCCACGCACTGAGAAAACCTTCATCCAATCCTGTGTATAATCACTCGATGAGACAATTCTTCGAAATACGCATTTGTCTAAACCCTGATTGCGGATTGCGTTATCCATTGATGGAAGGTCATTCTTTTGGAATACGATGCCCGCATTGTTTGGGAGAAACACACGCAATATTAAAACATGAATTAGGAAATGAAATAGTCAGGGAAGAATTCAAATTGCAGGGAAAAAAACTTGCGGTCCTGCTCGATAATATACGCTCGGCCTGGAATGTCGGCTCGATCTTCCGCTCAGCAGATGGCTTCGGATTCACCCACGCCTATCTTTGCGGTATCACTCCCACCCC
>CAIWRB010000445.1 GCA_903914955.1 uncultured Chloroflexota bacterium
CTGCGTCTGCGCGCTGTCGCTGAAAACAATGATTGGGAGGACTACCATGCCTATCGCAAATTACAACGTCATGAACGCTTGTATGCAGTCCGACCAGCCAAGATCGATACTGTTGAAATGCAATCTCTCGCCTTTCAGCCACCCACTCTTGCACCTGTTGTCGAACCGCTTGCTTCAATTAAATTTAATGCATACCTTCAAATGCCGTTAGCTACTTGACCTTTAACTTTACTCAGGCTTCAACTCAAATGAAATACACCCATATTATTTACCCAACCTTGGTCTAATAGATTGCAGGCTTTAGTCGGAGAATCGAGTGCTGTCGTCTCCCTATTATTTCTACCGAATTGATTCTTCTCACGACCCACTTGTAAGAATAACATAAAAATACCAGTCCTTGTCGAAGAGGAATTATAATCACAGCATATATCATTTTCATCTTTAAGCCTTCCACGAGATTGAGAACCAGAAAAGCACATTTTAAAATTTCTGGTCGCGGCTATTGAGGAAGAACCGAATAGTGGGCTTTATAGAAACCTCAATTGGTGGTTATACTTGAATATTGCCAATTCAAATCGATTAAATATAACTTGAAGGTTTTTCACTTGACTGATCTCTACACCAAACACCCATCACAGATCGTAATGTACACAACTGAATTTTGCTCTGACTGTCATCGGGCCAAGGCCTTCTTCGAAACCAACAAAATCGATTATCTTCGTGTTGGGCTTGAAGGCAACGAAGAAGCAATCAAATTTGTTATGAAGCTAAACAACGGATTCCGAAGCGTACCTACCATTATCTTTCCAGATGGCTCAATTCTTGTCGAACCAAGTTCGAAAGAATTACAGACAAAAATAGCAAAGGGCTGATCAATACACAAAAACCAAAACATGGCCATGTAAAAACGAGCAGGTATAATCGCCTTATATGAAGAAGGTATCATTTTTTTTGTTTGTTTTTCCAGTGTTGCTATCTGCCTGTGACACTTGGGGAGTTCCACCGCAACCCTTCCCAGTGTGGACGCCAATCCCTTCGCGTACGCCTGGCATTTTTACCGCCACGCCAGTAATTATTCTTCCACCAACCTTTCCCATCCTTGTTACCGAAACGCCGACGACAAGCGGTATTGGCACCACACCCAGTCTTACAGCTACAGAAACTCCGCCACTGACATTTACACTTGTGCCAATTATTCCTTCAGACACATCAACATTGGCGCCCGTACTTTTTGTCGCAGTTGATATACTCGGCTGTAATACAGGCATAGATATTACTCACGGTATGGGCGAAGTGACAAACGCTTACATCACTGTAAAAAATACAGGCACAGCAGATCTACCCAACACATGCGCCCAGCTATACGCACTTGATGAAGACCGTGAACATCCTGATAAGAAAAAATGCGTCGAAAATCTGCCTGCACAAAACCAGGTCACTTTTAAACTGACTGTTGATTCAACATACAAACAAGATACTGTGATTCAAGTGGATACTACATCGAATGAAGTCATCTTGTTGCGCGTGGACAAACCCTCCTGCACGGATATTGGCTTATTCGGCGGCGAGCCTTTAGATGTTGGCGTGATCAAACCAATCCTACCTTAATCGAAGAAAACCAAACTTTCAATCCGAAGTCAGGAGATTTTGGATTCTATATTTAATTTCGCCAAAGGCAGTGTAAAAATAAAGACACTGCCTTTATTTTCGCCAGCACTCTGCGCCCATATTTTTCCACCCTGTGCTTCAACCAGATGCTTCGCGATGGTTAGCCCAATGCCTGAGCCGCCGCGCGTCCGCGAACGTGATTTATCCACACGATAGAAACGGTCGAAGATGCTGGCAAGATGTTCCGGGGGAATGCCAAATCCAGTATCGCTGACCGAAATACGCGCCATTTCTTTTTCACTTACTACTGAAATTGTCACCGCCCCATTCTCTGGCGTGTATTGCAAAGCGTTGCCAATCAAATTGGTGAGAACCTGGATCACGCGGCCTTCGTCAGCCAGGATATGTATGGGTTCAGGCGGCAAACTTGAGATGAGCGTGATGCGCTTTTCATCGAATTGATACTGCAATCGTTTCGTCACTGTTTTTATTATGGTCGCCGAATCCACAGGCTGGACATCCAGTTGAGTAGCCCGAGATTCAACACGACTCAACTCCTGCAGATCATCGACCAAACGATTCAATCGCTCTGATTCGGCATGGATCTGTTGATAACTTTCTGTCGACGCGGGCAGCACTCCATCCATCAAACCTTCAGCATAGCCTTTGATGGCTGTCAGCGGCGTGCGAAGTTCATGTGCTACATCACCGATCAAACGCCGACGCATGTTCTCAACCTGCTCAAGCTGCTGTGCCATTTGATTGAAACTTCCCGCAAGTTGATTAAGCTCATCATCACCGCGCGATTGCACACGTTCATCATAATGTCCATCGGCAATGCGCTGGCTTGCGCGCATCATGACATCAACAGGCGCGAGAATACTTCGACTAAAAACAAGACTCACAATTAACGCAGCCAATGAAGCCGCAATAACCGCGATGACCAGCGACTCATTAAACGTTGCCTGAAAGTTGGTGTAAAACTCAGACATCATTCCCGCGCCCTGCCCACGGCCCTGCCCTGGCATCGGTCCCTGCCCCATGCCAGGATCCACGCCCAATTGCGTTTCCATAAAAGATAGATGCCGCGCATAAGCTGATGGCGTTACAAACTTGGTTGTAATTCCGATAACGGCCATGCCAACCAGGATCACAACAAAATATGAAAGAAATAATTTAATACCTAAATGCGATCGAATGATTTTCATAGGTCACCAGTTTTATAAAGGTTCGTCGTCAAAACGATAGCCAACACCGCGCACGGTAGCGATCAGATCAGGGTTTCCTAATTTTTGGCGGACATGTCCAAGATGAACATCCACCACGCGCATTTCACCAAAATACGATCCGCCCCAGAC
>CAIWRB010000446.1 GCA_903914955.1 uncultured Chloroflexota bacterium
AGGTAGATTTTAAGTTTGTCGCAACCAAAATCGGCAACTGACTTGCCACAATTCCTATTGTTATACAAGGGAATTGTGTTTTTAGCAGCTTTTTGGGTATTTGTTGGATTTTCGGAAAAATCCTTAGTTTTGGATACCATTTTACTATTTTAATGGAGGTACGAACTCCGTTATAAATCATTGAAAACATCAATTTGTCCGAATTGGTCGATTTGCCATGGTTGGGGGAATTGCAAGGGCCTCCCTTGATGTTCCACCTTTTGTGATGGCTGGAGGGCATGAATCTTTTCGCTACGAGGGTTTAAACGCGATTGGCTTGAAGCGTCGCGGTTTCTCCTCTGCACAGATAACCCTCATTAAAGATGCCTACAGGATTCTTTTTCAGTCAGGTCTTTTGCTTGCCAATGCTCTTGAAAAGGTGAAATCGGAATTTCCTTCTGAACCGGAAATTGTTGAAATTCTTGACTTTTTGGCATCAGGCACTCATGGCAGAAAGTTTATCCGGTCGTTCAATCAATAAGAGAAAATTTTTCAGTATGTCTCGATGGGCTCTTGGTATTGATTTAGGAGGCACAGCCATTAAAGCGGCGGCTGTTTGCGAGAAACGGGGAATTCTGGCCGACAGGAGATTTCTTACTGATACGGCATCAGGTCCTGCGGGTATTGTTGCACAGCTTGCGGCAATTATTGCGGATCTTTATCGGGATGCTTCCAGAACAAATGAGCCAGACAATTTTGCGGGCGCAGGACTGGGTGCGCCGGGAGCAGTTGATACCGCTAATGGAGTACTGAGTTATCCTCCGAATCTGCCGGGATGGAGCATTTTTCCTCTGCGCGACGAACTGCGCAATTGCTTGGAGCAACAACAGGGGCTTTCGATTCCGGTGAGTATCGACAATGATGCAAATGCGGCGGCTTTCGGTGAAGCAGTCTATGGAGCAGGCCGTGAGTTCCGTGACTTTCTTATGGTGACGCTTGGTACCGGTGTGGGAGGAGGCATTGTCCTGGACAGGAAGCTTTATCGGGGAGCTCATGGTACTGCCGGTGAATTAGGCTTCATGATTCTTGATTTTGAAGGGCCAAGTCAGCATGCAGGTATTCGAGGGACACTTGAAAGCCTCATTGGAAAAAAGGCCATTGTGGCTCTTGCCCGCCAGATGATTGATGCGAGCCCTTCAGGTTCCTCTGTCGGTAAATTGTGTAATAATGACTATACACGCCTTTCGCCGCGCCATCTGGAATATGCCGCACATGAAGGAGATGAAGTCTCCCTTGCTGTCTGGGAGAGAGTTGGTTCCATTCTCGGCGTAGGGCTTGCAAACGTCACGGCGCTCATGGATATTAGAAAATTTGTTATTGGCGGCGGGATTTCAGCCGCAGGAGACCTTATATTTGTTCCTGCCCTCAAGCAACTCAGGAACTCAATGCTTCCGTCCATGCACGAAAGTCTTGAGCTTGTGCCAGCTTTTCTTGGGAACAAGGCAGGAATCTACGGCGCAGCAGCCTTATGCTTCGGCTAACCATAACGTGAGTTTGCCATGCGAGAACAACTGCTTCACCTCCTTTTTCCTCACGTCTGTCTCGTCTGTCAGAAACTTCTTCTTCCCGAAGAAGAGTACTGCTGTAGTGCCTGCAAGGAGACCTTTGATCCCTTCAGAACTTCTTCAGAGGCAGAAGATGCTTTGCGA
>CAIWRB010000447.1 GCA_903914955.1 uncultured Chloroflexota bacterium
ATTCTATGACAACGATCTCATCGTTATCCTGTATTTTGCTTTCCTGTACAATTCCTTCACCAAATGATGCGTGCTTAACGCGATCTCCAGATTTGAATCTGCTCATTGCAACAGGAGTAGACTTGGGCGGAGCGGGAAGCGTCCAACTTGAGGTCGGTGTGTTTGAACTTCCGTAGGAGGATCGGGATGAGGAGAATGAAGTCGCGGGGCGTCCCGTGCGGGTTTTTCCAACGAGCAGACTCGCGGGGACATCTTCGAGAAAACGAGATGGATAGGTTTCTTCAGACATGCCTCGTCCGCCGCGAGAAATGGCGCGTAATAAATATAGCCGATCTTTGGCGCGTGTGATGCCGACATAAAACAAACGGCGCTCCTCTTCCATTTGAGCAGGCTCATCGAAGGAGCGGCTGTGCGGAATGATGCCGTCATCGAGGCCGACGATAAAGACCGCGCCGAATTCAAGTCCCTTGGCGGCGTGCAGTGTGAGCAGCGTGGGGGCGTTCGCGTCGGTGATGGTATCCTGATCGGCGACGAGGGCGATGTTTTCGAGAAACTCATCCATTGTGCGTTGGGAATATTCGAGCGCGAGACGTTTTAGTTCGAGCACGTTATCCCAACGATCCTTGCTTTCTTCGGAGTCATCTTCAACAATAAAATCCTTGTAGTTGATGTCTTTTACAATACGGTCAAAGAGTTCGACGACGGTAAATGTTGGCGCAACGGCGCGCCAGCCTGCGAACATTCCGCCAAAATCTGCGAGCGGCAACGCGGCGCGGCCTGTGAAGGATTTGTAATAAGGCGACTCGGAGCCGCGCGCAAGATCCTGCAAAATTACCCCGGGCGTTGTGTTGGCTTGATTGGCGACGAAGTGCAGTGTGGTCAACGTTTTATCGCCAATGCCGCGCGGCGGGACGTTGATGATGCGTCCAAGTGCGGCTTCATCGGCGGGGTTGTGCACGAGGCGAATAAAAGCGATCATATCCTTGACTTCGCGTCGTCCATAAAACCGCTGCGCGCCGACCAGACGATAAGGAAGCCGCGCCTGCAGAAATGCCTCTTCAATTAAGCGTGACATGGCGTTGGTGCGATACATGACCGCACATTCGCCGGGTTCGAATTTTTTGGATGCGACCAGTTCCGCGATGGTGTTCACGACAAAGGAAGCTTCGTCGTAATCATTGTAGGCTTCATGGAATAATATTTTCTCGCCCGCGCCGCGATCACTGAAAAGTTTTTTCTTGCGGCGATTGCTGGCACGGTCAATGACCCCCATGGCCGCGTCCAGGATGTTTTGGTGGGAGCGATAATTCTGCTCAAGCAGGATCGTCTGCGCTTCCGGGAAATCCTCTTCGAAGCGCTGCACGTTGCGATAATCTGCACCGCGCCATAAATACACCGATTGATCGGGATCACCAACGCAAAAAACATTTTTGTGAACAGATGCCAGATGTTTGATCAATATATATTGAGCGAGGTTCGTATCCTGAAATTCATCGACGAGCACATGACGGAATCTTTGCGCGTATTTGTCGCGCACAGATGGCTCATCTTCCAGCAGGCGCGCGGTGTAAACGAGCAGGTCATCGAAGTCCACGGCGTTGCTGGCGATCAACCTTTTTTGGTATTCAACATACACACGCTTTACCACTTCATCACGATAGGTGTTGATCGGATAGTCATCGGGGCCAAAGAGTTCATTCTTTGCGCGGGAAATGGAGGCATGCACACTCGCAGCGCGATACAACTTGTCATTCAAATTCAATTCTTTGATGATGCTTTTTACGATCCGTTCCTGATCGTCGGAATCAAAAATAACAAAATTCGATTGCAGTGGAAGATGGTCGGATTCACGCCTTAAAATTCGTGCGCAAATCGAGTGGAACGTGCCGAGCATGATTCCATCCGTGGCTTGATCCGTCAGCATGGACTTCACGCGCGAATCCATTTCTTTCGCGGCTTTGTTGGTGAATGTGACCGCCAGGATCTGCCACGGGCGGACTCCTTCATTGGCGATCAAATAGGCGACGCGCTGAGTCAGTACACGTGTCTTGCCGGAACCCGGGCCTGCCACTACCAAAACAGGTCCATCGGCGGCTGTGACAGCTTTGCGTTGTTGCGGATTAAGTTTGTCCAGGAAATCCATAAGGGGAAGGGTGAATGTTGAAGGAAGAAAAAATATCCCACGGGTATTTATGCTGCGACATTTAAGCCGCTTAACTCGCCCGTGGGAGTTGTTACGCTGTCTATTTATTCTACATTAATTCAGAGGTGCATTGCGGACAACGA
>CAIWRB010000448.1 GCA_903914955.1 uncultured Chloroflexota bacterium
CGTTAAATTCCCTGATCCGATTGTTTACTGAAATTTCTGCTTATCAAATGGATTCAGTTACAATCTGGAATTATGTTCAACGTCAGGTAGAAAAAACTCAAGAGACTGACTTGGATGTTGCAATATCATTTTATGGCGGACCCTTTGGTGACAAGGGTCATATTTCCAATATGAGAGAGTCTAGTATGACTGTCGGGCACGTCTTTTCTGCAGCATTTAAAAATATGGCAGAAAACTATTATCAATGTTCGCTCAGGCTATCTCCTGAAAAGGAATGGCGACGAATTGTATTTTCTGGCGGATTAGTCTCAAAAATCCCATCTTTGCAAAAGGCCATTCTAAGAAGATATGAAACTGATTCGTTTCGTATTAATCAATCGAACGAGGAAGTTTTAATGGGGCTGCTCACAATTGCAGTGAAAATCCATAATGTGGGTATGTCATTGAACGATGCGATAATTTTGACACAGACTGCTAATGTGGACTCTAAATAGTGACTGGAGAATAATTATGATCAATCGCGATGTTTTTGAAGACCTGTTTGTCCTGGAATTAGCCAACAATCACTGGGGCAGTATTCAACGCGGCCTGCAGATCGTTAAAGAATTCGGGACCGTAGTTCGTTATAACAATGTCCGCGCGGCGATCAAACTCCAATTCCGCGATGTGGATACTTTTGTTCATAAAGATTTCCTGCAAAGTGAAAGTATCCGGTACATCAAGAAGACACTTGATACAAAGTTGAGCCGCGATAACCTAGCGGTTTTGGTTGAAGCCATTCGGCGCAGCGGGTGTGTTCGTATGGCTACCCCTTTCGATGATCGTTCTGTGGATCTATGTGTGGAACTGGGTATTGAGATCATCAAAGTCGCCAGTTCAGATATTGCAGATTGGCCTTTGCTGGAAAAGATCGCTCGTACACGCAAGCCCGTCATGGTTTCCACCGGCGGCTCTTCGTTAAAAGACATGGATGACATGGTGATATTTTTTGACAACCGTAATATTCCATTGGCAATCAATCATTGCGTTTCCCTTTATCCTGCCGAGGATGCGGATTTGGAATTAAACCAAATTGATTTTTTGCGTAATCGTTACCCTAGTCATGTCATCGGGCTTTCCACTCATGAATATCATGATTGGAGTTCATCCATGCTGATCGCTTACGCAAAAGGCGCCAGGACATTTGAGCGCCACATTGACATAAAATTAGATGATAAACCCATCTCGCCATATTGTTCCACGCCCGAACAAATCGCGGAGTGGTTTCAGGCCTTTCAAAAAGCGCGTGAAATGTGTGGCGCGCCTGGCACGGAAAAAGCACACTCCACCCAAAAGGAAATTGATTACTTAACTTCCCTTGTTCGGGGTGTCTATGCTAAACGTGATCTACCGGCAGGTTGTGTATTGACAGTGGATGATTACTATCTGTCGGTACCTCTCCAAAAAGGGCAGCTATCCTGCCGTGAATTACTGAATGACCAGGTTCTCGCAATGGCATGCAAGGAAGATGCTCCTCTTATGGTGGATGTGGTGGATAGTCTTTATAATCGGGATGAAAAGCTTCGTAGAAAATTATCCAACCGTGGCTTGTAGGAGATGGAATGAAAAAGATCAGCATAGTCACCGGTTGTTATAATGAAGAAGAAAATGTAGAAGAGCTCAACCAGCGCATTAATAAAGCCATGGTAGGTCTTGGGTACGAATATGAGCATATTTTTATTGACAATGCATCCACTGATCATACAGAGCAAAAATTACGAGAATTGGCTGGGCGTGATGGACGCGTCAAGGTTATTTTGAACTCCCGTAATTTTGGTCATATCCGCTCACCATATTTTGCCTTGTTGCAGGCTTCTGGTGATGCGGTGGTTGGCATGGCCTCTGACTTGCAGGATCCGCCGGAGAGAATCCCTGAATTTATTCGAAAATGGGAGGTGGGTTACAAAGTTGTGGTTGGCGTTAAAACCAAAAGTCAGGAATCGAGCCTGCTTTATCTTTTACGAACGATTTATTATCGCATTTTACACAGTCTTTCAGATGTGGATTTGATCGAACATTATACGGGTTTTGGGTTATACGACCAACAGGTTGTTCAAACATTGCGACAGTTTAATGATCCATATCCATATTTTCGAGGCTTGATAGCTGAAATTGGTTTTCCAATTGCTCGCATAGAGTTTGAACAGCCGCGCCGCGCACATGGTATTACAAAAAATAATTTTTACAGCCTCTATGATATGGCAATGCTTGGTGTTACTGGTTACACAAAAATCCCTTTACGGATGGCAACATTGCTTGGCTTTATCTCTGCTGCTTTGAGCTTCGCTGTTGGGTTGATTTACCTGATTTACAAACTGATCTTTTGGTATCAATTTTCGCTTGGCTCAGCCCCACTGGTGATTGGCTTGTTTTTTCTTGGTTCGGTTCAGTTGATGTTCCTCGGCATTGTTGGTGAATACATCGGCGCGATCTATACACAGGTCATGCATCGCCCGCTTGTCATCGAAAAAGAGCGGATCAACTTTTGAAACGAATCCTTAACGATCTGCCCGAAGCACAGAAGGGGAAAACTTCCACGCGCTTTAGCCGCTTGATGTTTGTAATCTCCGCGCTGTTGGCGGCCTTGTTTCTCTACCTTGCCCTGCACGGTCTGGATTGGCGGAATTTTTTTGTCACACTTAAAAATGCCCGATATGTTTACCTGCCGATCACGCTTCTTTGGAGCACTGCCAGCTTTTTCATACGCGCTTTGCGTTTACGCGTTCTGTTGAGCAGCGAAACGCCAGTATCGATCATGAATGTCTTCTGGGCCAACATGGCCGGCTATTTGGGAAATAACATTCTGCCCGCACGGGCCGGTGAACTTGTCCGCGCTGCGTATCTTGGCAGGCGCAATAATGTCAGTGTTTCCTTCGCGCTGGCGGTCGGATTGGTAGAGCGGTTAATGGATCTGGTCACATTGATCGTGCTTGGCTCGATTGCGCTCTCGTCCGCGGGGATCGTTTCCCCTCTTTTTCAAAACGCCTTGAATGGCATTTCCATTTTCGGCCTGATCGGCCTGACTGCCATTTTTATCCTGCCGCGCCTTGACGGGCTCGTCAGACGCTTGATCCAATCCTTGCCCATGCCCAAGGAAACGCACAAGTTGAAGTTAGATAATTTCCTGCAGCAATTTATCGGCGGGCTGAGGTCACTGCATAGTTTTCCACGCGCCGCTCAATTCATTGCCTTAACGGGTTTGATCTGGATGATGGACGCCCTCGGGACGGTCTTCCTTGCCTTCATTCTCAAGATCCCGCTATTAATTCAGCAAGCCTTTGTCCTGCTTTCCGCGCTCGGGCTTTCCAGCGCCATCCCGTCCACGCCGGGCTATGTCGGAGTATATCAATTTGTGGCGGTCACTGCGCTCGCGCCTTTCGGAATTTCCAGGGCAGACGCGCTTGCTTTTATTCTCATCAGTCAGATCTTCGGCTATCTCCTGATCGGTTTTTGGGGATTGCTGAGTTTGTGGCAATTCAACAAACAATCTGAAGCATGAACTTTACTCTTCAAGATATCCTCGGTGCAGCGCTTGCCTTCTGTCTTTTCCCGTTGGTGATCGTTTTTCCGGGCTATGTCTTTGGCTGGCTGTTTGACCTGTTTGACTTTAGACTCCGCCAACCGTTCGTTCGACTTGCGATTGGGCTGGCCCTGTCTTTTGCGGTCAGTCCCATTGTTCTTTACCTGACCTCAAGCCTGATCTCGTTTAACTTTGCTCTTCTCACCCTCGGCGGATTCGCGCTCGCGTTTACCGTGATCGCCTTCAGGCAGAAATATGCGTTGACGGCAGATGCGAAACTCTTCCTTTGGGTGGGAGCCGCCTGGTCCGCATTTGCGATCCTTTCGTTGATTAATATTCAGTGGACAGATCAGCTTTATTTGAGCGTCACCTCGTTCGATCAGACCACGCGGGTGGCTGTGATCGAAGCCATGACCCGTACCGGGGTGCCGCCGGTCAACCCCAGTTATTATCCCGGTCATGCGGTGTCGCTGACTTTTCTATATTATTTCTGGTACATCCTGTGCAGTATGGTGGACGCGCTTGGCGGCAACTATGTGGATGCCCGCGCCTCGCTCAATGCCAGTTCCGCCTGGTCTGGGATTGGGCTGATGGCGGTCGTTGCGCTTTATCTTCGGCAGAGAAATGCAAATGGAACTGGTTCAACCGCAAGGTTAAGCAGGATCGGGATCAGCTTGCTGGCTATTAGCGGATTGGATATATTTCCCGCCCTCTTTCTCATGTGGAGGACTGGTCTGGTCATCGGCTCGGTGGATGTCTGGAATACATGGATCCCCTCGTGGACCGCATCCAACCTCTGGGTTCCGCATCATGTCGCGGCATTGGTAGCTGGTTTGTCCGCCATGATGCTGGCGCAGTCTGCGCGTGGAAAACCGCCGTCAAGACAATATTTAATTCTGGGCATGGCGGGGCTGGGATTCGCTTCCGCTTTCGGTTTGTCAGTTTATGTCATGTTTGTGTTCGCGGCTTTCTGGGGTATTTGGCTGGTCATACTATTTTTTCACCGCGGGGAGCGCGGTTTAGTTCTGCCCATGCTTGTTGCAGGGTTGATTGCGCTGACTCTCTCCATTCCTTTTTTGATGGGATTATTTCAAGGATCTGGAGGCGCAAGCGGCGGACAGTTCCCGATCATTTTTGAGATCCGCTCGTTCTTACAGCTTGAATCCTTCGTAAAAGACTGGGCTCCGTTCGCACGTTCCTTGGTCATGCTGACCTTGTTGCCGGTCAACTATATAATGGAGTTGGGATTCTTTTTCATTGCGGCATTGGTTTGGTTCACGAGCAGGAGTAAAGCAGATATCCGCTCCAATCCATTTTATCTGGCGGAAGTGATTTTATTGGGCGTTGTATTAGTGATCGGTTCCTGTTTACGCTCCACGCTGATCACCAGCAACGATCTCGGTTGGCGTGCCTGGCTGCCGGGTCAGTTCATTCTTTTGGTTTGGGGAGTGGATGTGTTGGATAAATTGTTATCATCCCAGGCTTCTGTTTCAAGTATGTCTGATGAAACCATAAAAACAAAGAGATTAATATTTGTTTTTATGATGATCGGGTCATTGACTTCTGTCATGGACGCTGTTTTACTCAGGACTGCCTGGCCCATGATGACCGGGGTTGAGACGACCCGGAAGTATTACTCCGCCCGCCTTGCGTATGATTATCTGCGCGACCATGTTCCCTCCGATATCATCACGCAAAATAATCCGCTCAATTATGTAGACCGTCCCAGCGGATTGTATGGCACCCATCAAATGGTGATTTCAGACCGCACCGCATATGGCGTTCCTTTCGATCAATTCAATACCCTTGTGGATGAAGTGGGAGTTCTGTTCACTGCCAAAAATCCAAGCGATTGGCAGCTTGTGGATGATATTTGCAGGACTCATTCGATTGACCTGCTTATCTTTGAAAATACCGACCCCATCTGGGCGAGTATCCCTTTCCTTGAAACGCAGCGCACACCTCTTTACCAAAATCCCAGCTATGCCCTTTTCGCTTGTGGTGATTAGTGAAATAAGATCAGCAATTCATTTATCCGAGGTACCATTGCCCGTTTTGAATTTTACATTACAAGATATCATCGGCACGCTCCTGGGCTTTTCTCTATTCCCGCTTGTGCTCTTTTTTCCTGGATATGTATTCGGCTGGGTGTTCGATCTTTTCGAGTTTCGGGCGCGCCTCCTGCATGCGAGGTTTGCCATTTCCCTGTTGCTTTCTGTTGCCATTTGTCCCATCTTTTATTATCTCGTGGCTAGTTATTTTTCTCTTAATGTTGCGTTGATCGTTACGGGATTGATCGCCGCTGCTTTTATCACCTTATTGATTTATGAGAAACCAATTTCGCCACATGAGAGTCAGTGGCGGATATTTATTTGGATTTCGCTTGGCTGGATAATTTTTGCCATCTTCTGTTTCGTGGATCTGCAGTGGGGGCGTCAGGAACTTTATTTTAGCTTCGTATCCCTCGACCACACTACGCGTGTTTCCATCATTGATGCAATGACCCGCACAGGCGTGCCGCCGGTCAACCCAAGTTATTATCCTGGTCATTATGTAAAGCTGACCTTTTTATATTTCTTTTGGTATGTACTTGGAAGCATAATCGATATTGCAGGAGGGGGGCTGGTCGATGCGCGTGCAGCCCTATTTGCCAGTGTAATTTGGTGCGGAATTGCGCTCATGGCATTGATCGCCTTCTACCTTCGCCAGCGTGATGGGCGCGCTGCGGGACAAATTTGGCGGCGTGCTCTGATCGGCATTGCGTCCCTTTCCATCACCGGGCTGGATATTATCCCAGCGGTTGCGCTGATTAGTTTCGGCAACGTTTACGCGCGTGGTGATCTTGAGCATTGGAATGAACAGATCACCGCATGGGTCGGCTCTCTTTTTTGGGTTCCGCATCATGTTGCGAGTCTTATCGCAGGATGTGTGGGCGTGCTGCTCGTTCATTCTGTGCGCCGACAAACACGCAGTAAACAACTTGTTGCACTTATTTTTGCGGGCACGGCTTTCGCTTCCGCGCTTGGGCTTTCAGTATGGGTTACGTTTGTCTTTGTAACGTTCTGGGGGATTTGGATGTTATTTCTTTATTTCCAAAAGGAGCAGATTGAGATTCTGCTTCCAATGGGGACGGCCGGAGTAGTGGCACTTCTTCTGGCTGCTCCTTTTTTACTAGGCTTGCTCTCCGGCGGAAGCGGCGGTGGTAACGGCGCGTTCCCCATTACATTTGATGTTCGTTCGTTTCGTCTGGCAGATGCTTTTTTGGTCAACTCATCTTTCCTGTGGAGATCGTTAATCCGTCTTATCTTTCTCCCACTCAACTATTTTTTAGAACTTGGTTTTTTCTTCCTCGTTGCATTTATATGGTTGAAAAATAACAAAAGCACTCTCCGTGATCATCCATATTACTTTGCCGAGGCGCTTTTACTTGGGATTTCATTTATCGTTGGCACTTTTGCACGTTCCACATTAATTGGGAATAATGATCTTGGCTGGCGTGCCTGGCTGCCTGGTCAATTTGTTTTATTGATCTGGGGTGTGGATGTTCTGGAAGGTTTCGTAACATCGCCGCGCCCGGGCTTTGCGCTTTCTCAAAGGACAAAATACAACCTGATATTTCTGGCAGTTCTCGGTGTTTTTACCACTCTTCTTAATGTTTCTCTACTGCGCTTCGGCTATTATTTTTCATTCGGTTCTGAGGCGGGCAGACAGATCTTCTCTGCACGGCAGGCCTACACCATTATTAGCCAGACTCTTCCCGAGAATGTTGTTGTTCAATACAATCCATCTGGCGTGCTCAATCGCCCCAGCGGATTGTATGGAATGCGTCAGTCTGCAATCTCGGACCGGACGGCTTATGGTGTGCCAGTGGATGAATTTAACCATAAAGTTGCCGCGGTAGGAAAAATATTCAACTTGAAAAATCTCAAGAACTGGGATCTGCTCGACGCTCTTTGTAATGAATATTTTATCGATGTGATCGTGATCGTAGATACCGACCCATTGTGGAAATCGTTGGGTTCGCTGGAAAGGCAAAGAACTGCGCTCTATGCGGATGATTACAATGCTGTCTTTTTCTGCGGAGGTAAAACTGCGATGTTTCTCTCTCCTTGATTCTTGATTCAGGCATTGGAAAAACCACCACTGACCATGGACAAATCAACAAACAAAAAACCTTTTATGCAAAATGAATGGACAATATTATTCCTTGGAGCAACATTTCTCTTCGGGATTATTCAACGCTTCTCTCCCGGGCTTCAAGCTGGATTCCCATTAAATGATGGCGGAATGTTCCTGAGCATGATCCGCGACCTGCGTGCCAGTCATTATTTACTCCCTACAGTCACATCCTACAATGATCTGAATATTCCTTATGCATATCCGCCTTTTGGCCTTTATTTTGCGCGCCTGATTTCAGATCTATTTAACTTTTCTGAAATATCCCTGCTTCGCTGGCTGCCTCCCACGGTCAATGTCTTATCTATTTTGGCATTCTATTCTTTGGCCTCCCTTTTGCTAGAATCGCGTAGGCGGGGAGCGGTCGCTGCTGTCTTTTACGCATTGACGCCCGGCGCTTCGGCATGGTTCATCATGGGCGGCGGCTTGACGCGCAGTTTCGGTTCCTTGTTCATGCTGCTTTCGCTTTATTGGGTCTACCGCTTATTTCGCGACGGTGGCAAGCTTGAGTTGACACTTTCCATCTTATTTTGTTCATTGACCGTATTGAGTCATCCTGAAGTTGGCATCCACACAGCTTCAGGATGTATTCTTTTGTGGTTTTTTTATGGGCGTAGCCCTCGCTCGCTTCTTCATTCTTTTATGGTCGCCATTGGGGCTTTGTTGTTGTCTGCTCCCTGGTGGTGGAGCGTTATTTCTTATCACGGTCTCGCTCCATTTCTCTCTGCTTTGAATACCGGCTCTTATGGAAATTCGATGTGGCATGCTTTGTCTTCCGCAATTCTTGCTAGCCAGACGATTATTCCAATTCTCGTCATCCTGCGCATTGCAGGAATATGCTGGGGAGTGTACAAGCAAAAATATTTTCTTGTGATTTGGTTCATCCTTCCATATCTTGTAGAGCCGCGCAGCGCGCCTAGCATTGCGTTCTATCCGTTTTGTATATTAATGGCATTCGCCTTTACCGACGCACTCCCAGCTCTTGTTGATTATTTTCAGAAACAAGATTCTTTTTCCCGGAAACCTGAGTTTCATGAGCGCGGATGGCTGAACACCATATTGGTTTTGATCATGGTTTATTTATTAGCTGAATCCAGTCTGTTCGGATTTAAGTTGGTCAACACAAGCCTCTCGATCGCTGACCGCGAAGCGATGGCCTGGATTCAGAAAAATACACCAGAGAACAGTCATTTCCTCCCGATTACTGGTGTGAAAAGCCCGGAGATTGACCCATTCGTTGAGTGGTTCCCAGTGTTGACGCAACGACGCAGTCAAACAACGATCCAGGGTTTGGAATGGTTGCTTGGACCTAAATTTTATGAAAGATATGCAGACCTGGCAGAGGTACAAGGCTGCAAGACTACTGCCTGTTTATCTCAATGGTCAGTGCGAACTGGGTTGGACTATCAATTTATTGTCATCCAAAGACCGGGCGCAGAATTGGGGCTAATCACCTCGCTAGAAAAATCACTAGATTTCGAACTTGTTTACTCATCGAATGGCAGCTTGATCTACAAAGTGTTGTACCAATAACCGCATAAATTCCTTTATCTGTTCAAATAGGCCAGCAAACTTCTTGAGTGGTATTGCCTTATGAAAAAAATAAAATTTTATCTACATGGACTGGTTTATTCTTTTTTTGCCCCCATATCTGTTTATATTTCAGATTCCGGCGCAGTGATCATGAGTTCTCCAAACAGCATTTGGCGCATGGTATTGTTCTGTGTTTTGGTCTGCCTGCTGGTTGGATTAATATCCTTCCTTGTTTTTCGGGAGCATTCATCCGCCGGTTTGGTTTCGTTGTTGTTTGTCTTGGCCATATTTTATACCTGGCCTTATTTTCTATTACTTCTCTCATCAATTATTCTATATTGGATCTTGCTTGGCATGACCCTAAAAAAAATTGATTTTGAAACACACCCGCATATATCCGCCTTGATGATCTGCGCAGCCGCCAGCATATATTTTGGTATAAGATATGTTGGACTTGTAACAAACGCGGACTGGGATGAAACGAAATCCATGGCGCAATCGCTTGAAGTTTCGGGATCAAACAGGGTTGAACGAGGAATCAGACCCGATATTTATTATATAGTTCTGGATGGTTATGGGGGAACGGAAATGATAAAAAAGCTTCATGGATATGACAACACACAATTTATTCTTGACCTTGAGAAACGGGGCTTTGTAGTTCCATCTGAAAGCAAGCCTAATTATGCCCGGACCCTCTTTTCTTTGACCTCAACTTTGAACATGCAATACCTTGACGCAGTTTCA
>CAIWRB010000449.1 GCA_903914955.1 uncultured Chloroflexota bacterium
GTTACGTCGCCAACATCACGGAAACTTGCGACCCCAAAAATGAGATTCAACTGATTACCAAAGTACAAGTGGCGCCCAACAATGTGGATGACGGACAACTATTGGCAGAAGCCCTGCCCAATTTGAAAGAGCGCACCTCCATCGAGACCATGATCACCGACGGCGGCTACGGCAGTGAAATCAGCGATGCCGCCCTGCAAGAGCAAGAGGTCACCCTGGTTCAAACTGCTATTCGCGGCGCACAGCCCGACCCAAACAAATTTAGTCTCTCCGACTTTGTCATTGAGCAAAATGAAAAAGGCGACCCCAACTTGCTCACCTGCCCACAGGGACAAACTGTTCCCGTCCTGACAGGACGCACCACGGGTTGGCAGGCTCGCTTTGACCCGACGCTCTGCTCCACTTGTCCGTTCCAACTGGATGGACGTTGTCGCACCCAACCTCAAAAGCGCGACCCGCGTTATCTGCTGACTTTCACCACTGTCGAAGTTCGGAGCGCTAAACGGCGCAAAGAATATCTGGCGCACAAAGGCGACAGCCACAATTTACGCTCTGCTGTCGAAGCCACCGTGCGCTCGCTGAAACATCCATTTCCGGCAGGCAAGTTGCCGGTGCGTGGACAGTTCAGAGTCACCTGCATGGCAATCGCATCCGCCGCCACAACGAATGTGCGCAGGATCCAACGCTACCAGATTGCCAAAATAAAGCAGGCGAAAGCGGCAATCAGCCTGCACAGCGAAGCCGTACCCGCCGCCGTGGCTTCTTTTTTTGTTTTTTTGACGCGCTGGCTACGCTCTCGGCTCGTTTTCACTCCGAGTTTCGGTTATTAAAGTACGGCTTCTTGCAGTGGAGTCATATTTGCAATACGTAAAAATATTGAAAGAAGAATCTGTGCCTGTATATTATGGTCGTGTTATATATGAGCTGGATGAACAAAAAAATCAGTGGACAATCCTGCAATATCATTTTTTTTATGCGTTCAATGACTGGCGTCTGGCGGCGAATGGCATCAATCATCACGAAGGAGATTGGGAGATGGTGGCTGTCTATCTTAAGAACGATTTGCCATACTCTGTTTTGTTCTCTCAACATGGCGCGGGCAGCATCGAAAAATGGCAGACGCTTATCAAGGCCAAAGATAAACAGGGGAGTCTCACGTTGCATCCTGTTGTCTATGTTGCACTTGGCTCACATGCAAATTATAGCAAACCTGAAGTGATCCGCTCACCGAGTATGTATAAACCGGGTAGATTACAACGGTTACTTTTCTGGACCGATGGTTTGATCCATTATCTGTTTTTATTGTTCAACCCGAATCAAAAAGCCCGTCAGATCGCGATGAAGGAAATTGCCTTAAAACACACAACTTTTCTTGCAGAGGATGCATTTATTAATATGCGCGATGAAATGGATCATTATGTTATCAGCCTGCCCATGGAACTAGCTTCAGGGGATGGTTTTCGTTTGGGGTTTCAGGGGGATACTTTGTGCGAAGGGATTTTGAGATCAAGTAGTTATCTCAAACGTACCCTGTCTGATCGTGAGACAATGTCCCCAAATGTTAAAGAATGGCAGCGCGTGCTATTGAATTCTGAGCCTGATTGGGTACAATATAAAGGATTGTGGGGGGTGAAGAGCATGCTGAATGACGAATCGGGTCCGCCTGGCCCAAAATGGGAAAAACCAAAGAAGGATCAGGTTGGTGTGCAGGAACGGATGCGTTGGAGCAGGCCGCTAGATTGGCTTGCAGAGTTGGAACAAAAGATAAGGTAAGAAATCACTAATATTATCAAGGAGAAAACCATGTCCATATCACAAGTTCTCGAAGTCGCAGTTGGTCTTATCGTTGTGTATTACATACTAGGCTCCATTGTTTCGATGATCACTCAATGGATCAATGAAGTGTTAGAGTCGCGTGGTAAAGCGTTGGAACAATATTTGGTTAAACTTGTTGGCGAGCATAAAGAAAATAAATACCTCAATGATCTCGTCAATCTTCCTCAACTGCAGGCATTGCGTCCGATCAGATATAAGGGTTTTTTTAGTATTTTTTCTTCTGCAACTGAACCTAAAAAATTAGAAAAAATTCCTGTGTCAACGTTGGTCGATGCATATTTTGATATAGTTGGATTAACCTCTAAAAAAGAAATTGATTTATTACAGTTGGCTGAGTTGATAGACAAGCTTCCCGATTCAGAAGGAAAAAAAGCTTTCATCAATTGGATCAATCAGGGTGTAACCAGCATCACCGACCTTCGAACACGAACTACCACTTATTTTAACGGGATGATGGAACAGGCTGCGGCCACTTTCCGTGCCCGTGCTCGAAGTTTTGTCATCATGCTTTCCATCGGCATAACTGTTTTGTTTGGCACAGACAGCATTCAACTTGCCAAGGCTTTATGGATGAATGTCGAGTTGCGTGCTGTTGCTGCTGCTCAGGCAAGTGCTGTTGTTGCAAGGGAAGGTGCAAATGTAGATCTGACGGAGCTTGTAAACAGTCTTGGCGCATTTTCAATTAAGATCGGTTGGTGGCAGACACAACAATTTCCCCAAAATTCTGATTGGGGAGATTGGGCTCTGTTCATATTATTGAAAGTGGTTGGGCTGGGTATTACTGCTATTGCAGTTTCACAGGGAGCTTCATTTTGGTATGACCTGTTGAAGAAGGTAACATCACCTTCAACGAGCAGCAGCAGCAGTAAGAGCAGCGGCTGGGGCAGTAGCAGCAGTACAAGCAGCAGCGGATAATAATAAAAATAAAAAAAATTCCGAGGTGATGAGCCTCGGAATTTTTTTTATTTGGCAGACCACCTTGCGTAAACTGCTTGTGAGAGTAATCGGTTGGCGCTGGTTTCTCTTGTGACCAGTTCGCCGCTATCCATATTTCCATTAAAATTTTTCATCATCTCATCAAGAGCTTGCGCCACATGAATAGCGGATGCGCGTACTGCGTATAAGGTTGCGATCACAAATAGCGGTTCGGCGCTTAAGCACGCGCGGCAGATCTCGAATAAATTTGGTAGAGATTTGTATACTTCCCATACTTCCCCTTTGGGGCCGCGTCCAAACTTGGGCGGGTCAAGAACGATCCCATCGTATTTCATTCCGCGCTTTTCCTCGCGCTGCATATATTTAATCGCATCTTCCACGATCCAGCGGATTGGTTTATCGCTCAAGCCGGATAAGGTTTGATTTTCACGCGCCCAGCTGACAGATTTTTTGGAGGCGTCTACATGAGTCACTTGTGCGCCTGCCGCCGCCGCCGCGAGGGATGCCAGGCCTGTGTAACCAAATAGGTTGAGCACTCTAACGGGGCGAGTCTCTTTTTGAATGAGACCAGACATAAAGTCCCAGTGTGAAGCGACTTCAGGAAAGACTCCAAGATGGCGGCCGGGCGTTGTCATCACTGAAAATAGCAACTCGTTTAATTGGGGTAGCGGATATTTCATTTCCCATTTATCAGGTAACTTCTTTTTTTCGAGCCAGTGTCCGCCGCTTTCTTCAGGAGTTGGTTGAAAAATCGCGTGGGCATTATTCCATTCTGATAAAGGCAGCGCGCGCGACCACATGGCTTGTGATTCAGGCCGCGCAAAAATATATTTACCAAAGCGTTCAAGTTTTAGACCATCACCTGAATCTAGTAATTCATAATCTTGCCAGTTTGCGGCTTCGAGAAGTGTGAAGGTAGGGGATTGACTCATATGCGTCGCCTTTAAGACAATGAAATGACCAGCTATATTCCTTGATTAAAATCCAGAAAGCTGTATAATGTGGTAAGAAATGGTAAGAAGTGGTAGACAGGCGCCGATTTGTCGGCGTCTGATTGTATTAAAAGGATAATTAGCACATATGTTCTTGAGTCAGTTCCAACACAATCTCGATGATAAAGGGCGCTTGATGATACCAGCGCGCTTCCGTGAGTTGTTGGAAGGTGGCGCTTACATTACGCAGGGCTTTGATAAATGCCTAATGGTGATGACGGCAACTTATTTCGGACAGGTTTATAAGAGCATTGAAGTTATGAGCTTGGCTGATCCGACGGCACGTTTTCTGCGCCGTTTGATCCTTTCCAATGCCTATCCAGTCGTGGCAGATAGAGTCGGACGAATTCTTGTTCCACAAAATCTGCGCACTTTTCTGGGTATCGAGAATGGTGAATTGATCGTGGCAGGGCAGGGCGAATACTTTGAAGTTTGGACGCCTGCTTTGTGGGCTGAGCAAATGGCTCAACTTCAAGATACAGAAGCCAACAATTCACGCTTCGCCGCGCTGGATATTTCAAAAACAAATTCTGCTTCATAACAAGTTTTAGTTTTGTTATGAACACTCACAAACCTGTACTTTACAAAGAGATTATACACGCACTGCAACCCAAACGCGGCGCTTTGTATATAGATGGCACTCTAGGCGCGGGCGGTCACGCTCGCGGGATCTTGGAGGCCTGCTCGCCAGATGGGCAATTGCTGGGTCTTGATGTTGACCCGCAGGCGCTGACGCTTTCTCGTGAGACCTTGGCTCCTTACGAAGGGCGTACACATCTCGTGCAGGCCTCCTACATCACCATCACAAAACAACTTGCGTCCTTGCAATGGGATTTTGTGGACGGGATCGTGCTGGACCTCGGTGCATCATCCATGCAGTTCGATAATGCTGAACGTGGATTTTCATTCATGCAGACTGGGCCACTTGATATGCGTTTTGGCTCGAACGCATTTCAAAGCGCAGAGGATATTGTCAACACTTATGATGAAAGCGATCTCTCAGACTTGATCTTTCGCTATGGCGAAGACCGCGACTCAAGAAAGATCGCGAAAGCCATCGTGATGAACAGACCTCTTCGAACTACTCGTGAGCTGGTCGCTGTGATCGAGAAAGCATCATGCAGGAGAGCATTCACGGAGTGGAAAAGAAGCCTCTGCCGCACATGCTCGCCCTGACCAACATGATGCTGCATGGTATCGACGTACCCACCAAC
>CAIWRB010000450.1 GCA_903914955.1 uncultured Chloroflexota bacterium
AAATTCCTCTCATTGCAGTAATAACGAATACGCGGGTCGCCTATGCTTTCAATCACATCCTTGGTATCGTCTTGAGAGTTATCATCACAAATGACGATCTCAAAATTCTGAAAGGTTTGTCTTTGAATGCTAGTAATTGTCTCAAGTAAGAGCAAAGGACGTTTATAAGTTGTAATGCCAATACTAACCAAGGGAGGTACAGTCATCATAATTAATCCTAGAAGATGCTTATTTTCTACGATTTTGGCTGACGCAAACGCCAAAATTTCTACTTTTCTACTTATGGTAAGTGTCAAAAGGATGACTGTAACCCAGCAGAATTCTTATTACCGAACCTGAAACATTTGGAACGACATATTCAGGGGGTGGAGTCCAGTTCAAGTCGCCCTTAATTACATAACCCATTAACCGTTCGATCAACTCGGGATTAACACCTGCCAATAGATTACTCCCGCATTCGATAGTCTCTGGTCGTTCGGTTACGTCGCGTATGGTGACATTTGGCACGCCAAGGATTGCACATTCTTCCTGCACCGTGCCACTGTCACTGAGCACACACAGAGCCGACCGTTCCAACGTAATAAAATCAAAGAAACCGAACGGCTCGAGGAAACGTATTTGTGAGTTATCTTCTACGAGGCCAAACGTACTCATCTTGTGGCGTGTTCGCGGATGTGTGCTGACGATCACCGGTATTTGATAGTTGCGCTGCAAGCGATTGAGCGCCTCAGCCAAACTGCGCACACGCACTTCAATATCCACATTCTCCGCGCGATGCATAGTGACAAGAAAAAAGCGCCCATCTTCAAGTCCCAAGTCGGCCAACACTATGGATTGACGAATTTTGGAATCGTAATGTTGGATTACCTCATAGATAGGATTACCCGTCATATAGATTCGCTCACCTGGAATCCCTTCCCGCAATAAGTTGGCACGACTCCGCTCGGTATAAGGCATCAAAACATCGCTGCAATGGTCAATGATCCGACGGTTAACTTCTTCCGGTACACGGTCATCATAACAACGGTTGCCCGCTTCCATATGATAAACGGGAATTCCCAGCCGCTTAGCAACAAGAGCTGAAAGGGCACTATTTGTATCGCCCAAAATTAGAAGGCGATCGGGCTTTTCTGCAAGTAACACTTGTTCGCTTGCAGAAATGATCTTGCCGATCTGCTCCCCAAACGTTTCCCCACGCACTCCCAAGTAATGATTGGGTCGCCGAACGTCAAGTTCCTTGAAAAATATATCACTAAGACTGGCATCAAAGTTCTGACCTGTATGCACTAAAATGTGTTCACACAATTGATCAAGTTTTTTAATAACCAAACTCAAACGAATAATCTCTGGGCGAGTACCCAGAATAGTCATGATCTTCATCGCAACAGTTCCAAACCAGTTTCAGGGATATCTTCAAGCAACAAATGATTTTGGCGCAACAAATTTGCTACTGCAACCTGATCCATCACATCGTTGGCTGAACTGTATTCATTATTGAGGATATGCTGTTCTAATACGATCTGGCGTAGTTCAGGCAAAACCGATTGAATTGCATAATAATTGCCACGCTCCACGGTGCGGAAACGCTCTTCTTCTGAAACAAGAATTTCGTGAATTTTTTCACCCGGCCGCACTCCTGTGATAATCGTTTGAATGTTTCTGTCACCAATTAATTCGGCGGCAATATCCACCACTCGCGCTGATGGCACACGCGGAATAAATGTCTCCCCACGCGCGGCATCCTTCACAGCTGCCAAAATCGTATCTACGGCTTGCTCCAGGCTTAGTAAGAAACGGGTCATCTCCGGCGTGGTAATTGTTAGTGGCCCCCCAGCATGTATCTGCTCGTGGAAAAGCGGGATTACCGAGCCACGCGATGCCAGCACGTTGCCATAGCGCACGCAAATAAAACGGGTATCATGGCAGCGCAGATTGGCTTGGATAAAGATCCGTTCTTGAATGGCTTTGGTCATACCCATCACATTGACTGGCTTGCAAGCTTTATCTGTCGAAACACCAACGACAGTCTCAACCGGCAGGTGGTGTTCCTGGATAGCGCGAACAATATTTTCCGGTCCCGAGATATTGGTCAAAACGGATTCATAAGGGAAATATTCACAGGTAGGTACCTGCTTGAGTGCCGCCGCATTAAACACAATATCAACGTCTTCCACTGCCCGAGCCACACTATGAAAATCGCGTACATCGCCAATTCGAAACTCCAGGATTTCATCCAATTTGCGATAAATAATTTCTTCAGTAGAAACCTGGCGACGCTGGTGTTCCATGCGCATGGCATACTGCTTGGCCTCATCTCGCGAGAAGATGATTACTTTCGATGGTACGCCCAATTCGCCCGAAAGTAATCGACGCACCAGAACCTTTCCCAATGACCCGGTACCGCCTGTGATTAGTACTCGTTTATTTGTAAACATCAAGAAATCCTCCCGCTCGAGCGATTATATAATTCAGAATTTTCTGCCATCTCCGCGATCATCTCTGACCATGTAGGTGGAATGTAACCCGTTGCTTGGCGAAAGAGAGTGGATTCCAAGCTCCGGTCACAAAAAAAATCTTCGTCTGGCAAAATTTCGATCTCTTTTTTGAATTTCTGTTGCGCCAACTGAAGCAGATCATATTTTGAGATTGGCTCACTGGAAACATGGTACAGCCCTGTTAGCTCAGAATTAGGGATTATGTGATTAAGAATGATGCGAGAAATCTCATCCGTTGTAAAACCTGTATAAATCGCCTTCC
>CAIWRB010000451.1 GCA_903914955.1 uncultured Chloroflexota bacterium
GCGGCGAATCGTTCCACTGATCCTGGCGTGGTAATTGTCCCAGCTTTGCAGGGACTCGCCGCTCCACACTGGCGGACAGATGTACGCGGTGCAATGTTCGGCTTAAATCGTAGTACCAGCTCTGATGATATTGTCCGCGCCACGTTGGATGGGATCGCCTGTCGTGTGTACGAAGTAGTGACGGCCATGTCACAAGATCTGGGACAAGCGCCCCCGCATCTCAAAGTGGATGGCGGGCCGTCGGGGAATCCATATCTCATGCAAACAATCGCGGACTTATTAAATCTTGAAGTAAGAGTCTCTGCCGCTTTGGAAGCCACTGCAATTGGAATTGCAAATCTAGCGGGCGTTTCGGCACTGAAAACTTCATTTGATGAATTGTCGAAGAATTGGAAATCAGAAAAAAGTTATACGCCGAAGATCAGTAAGGAAGAAAGAGAAAATAAATTGACACAGTGGAATAAGGCGGTTGAAGCCGTGAAGGGATTTCATCAATAACCAACAGACCCTACAGGTTTTAAAAACCTTTTAGGGTCTGTTTTATAGAAAAGAGAAAAAATGACACAAACATTTGACATCGCTGTCATCGGCGCGGGCGTGGTCGGATCTGCGATTGCGCGCGAACTTTCCCGTTATAAACTCAATGTTGCGCTGGTAGAGTCCGCGGCGGATGTGGGGATGGGCACATCCAAAGCCAGTACTGCGATCTGGCACACAGGCTATGACGCGAAGCCTGGTTCGCTCGAAGCCAGACTTTTAAAACGAAGTTATGCGCTTATGGAAAAATATTTACCTGAAGCAAATATTCCCCATGAGTTATTGGGCGGGCTTTTGATCGCGTGGAATCAGGAACAATTTGACACATTACCAAAATTATTAAAACAAGCGCATGACAACGATGACTTCGATGTAAAAATAATCTCGGCAGATGAAATTTATCAGCGCGAGCCGCATATCAATAAAGGCGCCTTGGGCGGCTTGTTTGTGCCTGGAGAGGGCATCCTTTGCACATTCACGGTTCCGCTGGCGTTTGCAACCCAGGCTGTGTTGAATGGAACGGAAATATTTTTAAACCATTCAGTTAAAAGAATCAAACAAGATCATGATGTTTGGATTTTGGATGAGGATATCCGCGCGAGATATATCGTCAACGCGGCGGGATTATTTTCAGATGAGATCAATGCTCATTTTGGCCATGTCAATTTCACAGTCACGCCGCGACGCGGACAGTTAATTGTCTATGATAAATTGGCGAGAACTCTCGTCAATCACGTTCTGCTGCCGGTGCCGACATCCAAAACAAAAGGTGTATTGATCAGCCCGACTGTTTATGGAAATATATTGCTAGGGCCGACGGCAGAAGATTTACCTGATAAGACTGCCACGCAAACCACCGCGGATGGAGTCGAAATACTGATCGGCAAGGGACGTGAAATTCTGCCGCAACTGCTCGATGAAGAAGTGACCGCAACGTATTCCGGTTTGCGCGCGGCGACGGAGCATAGTGATTATCAGATCGAAATGCATGCGGAACAAAAATATTTGTGCGTCGGCGGGATTCGGTCAACGGGAATTTCAGCGGCGATGGGAATCGCCGAGTACGCAGTTGAGTTGTTGAGCGGTGCGGGCCTCGATTTGAAATTGAAGGATGAATTCAAAACGGTAAAGATGCCGAGCATTGGTCAGGCGGATACCAGACCGCATCAATCTGCGGAGATGATCGTGAAGAATCCATTGTATGCAGAAATTGTCTGTCATTGTGAGCGGGTCTCACGCGGTGAGTTGATGGACGCCATGAGCGCGGCGATCCCTGCGACAAATTTGGACGGCTTGCGAAGAAGAACCCGCGCCTTACAGGGGCGTTGTCAGGGATTTAATTGTCACGCGGCGTTGGTGAAAACTCTGGAAAATCGTAGTAATGATATCAATCATTTTGTTCGGGAAAACGCGACCAAAGCCGCCGCGACTGCATTTGATGTGTTAATCGTCGGCGCGGGTCCTGCGGGACTTTCCGCCGCAGTCGAATTGAAGAAGCAGGGCATTAAAAATATTCTTGTTGTTGACCGCGAACCTGAAGCTGGCGGAATGCCGCGTATGTGTCATCACACAGGCTTTGGACGCGCGGACTTGTGGCGCATGTTTTCCGGCCCGCGTTATGCAAGATATTATCGTAAGTTGGCAGAAAAATTTGATGTGGAAATACAAACATCCACCACGATCATGGGCTGGGAGAATACCCTCACCCAAGACCTCTCTCAAAAGGAGAGGGGACTCAGAATGAGTTTTACTTCACCAAATGGATTGGGCGAAATTGAAGCGGGTGCTGTTTTGCTGGCCACAGGTGTTCGTGAAAGACCGCGTGCGGCGAGACTAATTCCAGGGACACGTCCGCAGGGAATTTATACAACAGGTTCATTACAGCGATTTGTATATCAGGAACATTTGACGGTTGGCAAGCGCGCTATCATTGTCGGTGCGGAGTTGGTGAGTCTTTCAGCTTTGATGACGCTCCAACATGCAGATGTACAATGTTTGATGATGATCACGGAAGAGTCAAAACATCAAATTGAATTTCCGTACGTTGTGATGAAATGGGCTGTGACGGATATTTTGACACGCACGCCGATCCTAACCAATACCCGTATCACAAATATATTTGGTCAAAAGCGTGTTGAGGGAATTGAACTTACTTCCGCGAACGGCCAAATA
>CAIWRB010000452.1 GCA_903914955.1 uncultured Chloroflexota bacterium
ACGGCGTGGAAATTTTCGATATCTGGAAACAGTATGTTCCCACGGAACCGAACTTCTCATCCATCGCAACTGATTTCGCAAAAACAGCAACAAAAGAAGCCAAAGACGGTACCGCAACTCCGAAACCATAGAAATTTTTATGATGAAGGATAACTAAATCCTAATATCATATTCAAGCGCATGCCAAAAGAAACGCCCACCTCGATTGGAGATGGGCGTTTCTGCTTCTGTCTTCCGAGTTAGCCTCTTTTCAACATATCATCCGTGACCTGGTCGAGGCGCAAACTTATGATCTGACTGGCTGAGTCGCGTCCCATGGTGATGCCGTAGATCACGTCTGCCGCCTGCACGGTGTTGCGGTTATGCGTGATGATAATAAACTGCGTCTCCTTGCTCAAGTCGACCAACAAGTCACGGAAACGGCCTACGTTGGCTTCATCCAGCATCGCGTCCACTTCGTCCATCACGCAAACCGGGGTGGGAGAAACTTTGAGTAGTGCGAACACCAGAGCGATCGCCGTTAAACTTCTTTCGCCGCCGGAGAGCATTGCCAACCCCTGTTCTCGGCGGCCGGGCAGGCGTGCTTCAATTTCTATACCGGTATTTACCAGATCTTCCGGGTCGGTCAACGCTAAACGCGCCGAGCCTCCACCGAACAAACGCACGAAAGTTTCCCGGAACTGCTTATCCACCGCATCAAATGTGCGGACAAACTCCCGTTTGGTGATTTCATCCAATTCGGCTACGACCTGCTTCAAATCAGCTTCAGCTTTTCGCAGATCTTCCACCTGAGTCTTCATGAACAAATAACGTTCACTTTCTTGATCATATTCTGTTTTCGCATCCGGGTTGATCGGACCCATGCGACGCAATTGTGCGCGATGATGAGTCAACTGTTCTTCGATCTCGGGCGCGAGTTCCGTCACTACCGGTAATTGCTCGACCATGCCATCCAAAGGCAATGGCACTGGACCGGAGACATCATCTGCATATTCAAACATCACCAGACCAAAATCATCAGTGATCTTTTGATGAAGATTGTCCAATGCTTCCTGTTTGCGCATTTGCTCCAACTGTACCTGACCATACGAACGCTCTGTATTTGCAAAGATGCGCTGAGAGTTCACTTCTGAATCCTGCAATCGTTTTTCTTCCTGTTCTGCAGTTTCCAAATCTTTTTCAGCAGGCTCGATCAGTACGCGCATTTCCTCTATCTGACCATGCAAGCCCGTTTCATTCTCGCGCAATCTTGTTTTTTCATTATCCAAACCATTCAATGAATTTTCAGCTTCCTGCAAACGGGATATCAACTCAACCCGGCGTGCATCCAACCGCATGATCTCTTTTACGCGATCCTCTTTTTTTGCGTTTGTGCTAACCATATTTTGTTCAACAACCGCAACGCGTGTATTCCAATAGGAAGCCTGTTCCTGCAATTCATCAGTCGAAACTTCTGTAAATTTGCCGGCGATCTCCTTTGATTTTGCAAGCACATCAGCAGAAAGCTTCTCGACCTCTGCTTGAGACTGAATTAGTTTTTGCTGGATCGAAGCCGATTCCTGCACCTCAGCTTCCAACTGAGTCAACTGGTTTTTTTGCCACTCAAGTTGACGCTGTGTCGACTCGGATTCCAAACCAGCCTGTTGTTCGGTCTCTTGAATTTCGCCCAACCTGACACGGGCTTCGCGTGCATCGGTATCGCTTTGCGCCAATTCCCGCCGCGCATCAGTAAGTTGATTTGATGATCGTTCGACCAGTTCATTCGATTCGGCAATGCGTGCCGCCACTTCACTCAACGCTGATTCAAATTCCCGTTTTCGGCGCGGCCTGCTCAACGCGGAGGAGGAAGCCGTCTTCCCCGCGATGACTAATCCGTCACCGCGGAAGACTTCTCCGCGTAGAGTTACCACACGCGCATGGGTCGGCAAATCCCGGATCAGCCTGCGCGCAGAATTTCGATCACGCGCGATCAGGGTTTGTCCGAGAATTAATCGCACCGCCCCGCTAAATTCAATCGGCGATCTTACAAGATCTGAAGCGACACCAAGACAATCATCATCATTCGGATTATTAAGTGAAAGATTATTACGGTCATCGAGAGGTAATAATGCAGCGCGCCCTGCCCCATCGGATTCAAGCAAACTCAATGCTTCTTCAAGTTGATCAGCATCGAGCAAAACTGCATCCAGGGTATCACCAAGCGCTGCGGCAATTGCAATCTCAAGCTCCGCGGGGACATCCAACGCGGCGCTAAGCGCACCACGGGCGCCAGTTAATTTTGATTGTCTCGCGGCATCCAACAGATAACGTGCGCCTTCGGCAAAACCAGCCAGTGATTGTTCAGATTGCTCTATTACTTCCAGCTGCGCTTTTATGCGCGAATGGTCTGATTCTGCCTTCGAGCGCTGCTCAAGTGCCGCACGCCGTTGACGATCGATCACTTCGAATTCATTTTTTTGATTAATAACTTTTTCTTCGGCCTCTTGCAAAGTAAGCACAGAATTTTCGCGTTCCTTGCGGACAACTTCATACTGATCCCGGGCTTTTACTGAAAGTGCCTCCCCCTTCGCAATTGCCTCTTTGGTTTGGTTTATCTTTTCTGTTTGTGATTGAAGTCTTATTCTTAATACATCCAAACGCGCATGGTTCTCGGCTCGCTGCTGACTGAGGCTCTCAATTTCATTGCGTGTGAGTTCGATCTGCTCTTCCAATGAAGCGCGCTCAGATTGGCGGGATTGCAATTCGTTTTGCACATTCGCGAGCTGTGATTTGGCTTCCTGATATTCGATTTGAATACGAGCTGCATCCTGCTCGACATCTCCATACCGCTCATTTGCAAGATGCAATTCATTCTTTGTGTTTTCCTGATCAGAAAGAACCGACGCCTGCGCATTGGTTAACGAGCGCCGACGCTCTTCGAGCACAGCCAGCTCTCGGTTGATAGACTCGCGTTGACTGTGTAACTCCGCCGCCTGACGATGCCAGCCGTTTAGTTGGGCGCGCAACCCGGAGAGTCGCTCGCGGAAGACTGAATACTCTTGCTGAGTCTTTTCGTGGACGGCACGAGCATCACGCACGCGGGATTCCTGTCCGCGCAAAGTTTCGCGCACATCGGTTAAGTCCCGCTGGGAGCGGTGCCAGTGAAAGCCATACCATTCGCGCAGAGTTTGCTTCATATCCGCCTGGGCTCGCCCAAAGTCAATAGCGCGCTTGGCCTGACGCTCCAAACTACGGATACGCGGTTCAAGTTCCGCCATAATATCAAGAACCCGTTCGAGATTACGTTCGGTATTTTCGAGTCGTTTTAATGCATCATCGCGGCGTGAGCGATACAATCCCACACCCGCGGCTTCTTCAAATAGGCGGCGGCGATCGTCTGCTTTCAAAGCGAGGGAGGCATCCACCAATCCCTGCCCGAGAATGGTATATGTCCGCTCACTTAAACCAGCCTGCGCAAGCAGTTCATTCATTTCACGCAAACGAACATGCTGGGCGTTGATCAAATAATCATTATGTCCATCACGGTGCGCAGTACGAGAGAGCGCAACCTCAGAAAAATCCACCGGCAGCCATTGTTCGGTATTGTCAAAAGTGATCGTAGCCTGCGCCATTCCTGCCCGGGCACGGTGCTCTGAACCAGAAAAGATCATATCCTCTGTTTTCTTGCCACGCAAAAGCGTGTACGATTGCTCGCCCAATACCCAGCGCAGAGAGTCAGCGATATTCGATTTACCTGATCCATTCGGCCCGACAATGGCTGTGATGCCGCTGGCGAATTCAAAAACAGTACGCGACGCGAAAGTTTTATATCCTTGCAACTCAAGTGATTTTAGACGAAGAGGCATGTTTAATTTTTCATTTTCCGAATTTAGATTTTAGATTAGATCATTCCCAAATTATTCAGAGCTTCCTGAGCGGCGGCGTGCTCGGCAGAACTTTTACTGGAGCCAGTCCCAATGCCTTTTACCACGCCTGCGATTGCAACTTCCATTTCAAAAATAACCGCATGGTCGGGCCCGCTGGTGCTGACTACGTGATAGCGCGGCGCGCCAAGTTTTTTCGATTGCGCCCATTCCTGCAGTTGACTCTTTGGATCGCGAATTTCATTCAAGACGGATTCGCGTGCTTCCTCCAAAATTGGATTAACGAACGCATCCACTGCGCCGAGACCCGAGTCTAAAAACAAAGCACCGATCAGCGCTTCGAAAGCAGACCCAAGCAAATTATCGCGATCCTGACCGCCTGATGTAAATTCTCCGCGCCCGAGCCGAAGCGCACGTCCCAGATTCAACGTTCGGGCAAATTTCGCGAGCTGCTCATTGCGGACAAGCGCTGAGCGCATTTTTGTTAGGTCACCTTCGGGCATTTCGGGAAAACGGTTATAAACCCAGGCACCCACAATGAAATCCAGCACAGCATCACCCAGAAACTCAAGGCGTTCGTTATCTTCCACAGCCTGAGAATGCTCGTTGACGTAGGAGCGATGGGTCAGAGCACGTACCAGCAAGGATAAATTTGAAATGGACAGACCCAGCCGTCGGCCCAGGTCAGATGCGGATTCTACATCCCGCATATTAAAATTGGATGTCACTGGGAACCTCCCGGAACTCAGGGAGCGCCAAACCCCTCCCCAGAAGGGTCTCGCGTTCCATCAGTTCAAATATTTAGCGGGTCGAATTGTAACCTGAATTTTTGGCGGAAGCGGTTTTTTAAGATAAAATCAGAAAATTCTCCCTGGAGGGCGCTTTGACCGAAGTCAGCAATGAAACAAGGTTTTTACATGCAATTGAGATGGGGTTGGGCGCGTGGCAATGGGGCGATCGTGTTATGTGGGCATTTGGACAAAAATATTCAGACAAAGAGATCCGTGAGGCTTTTGATATATCTCTTAATCTTGGAATTCGGTTTGTCGATACAGCTGAAATTTACGGGTCTGGATATTCAGAACGACTGCTCGGTAAGTTTTTGAAAGAAATTGACCAGCCAGTGTTGGTGGCAACCAAATTCTTTCCGTGGCCGTGGAGAATCACAAAAGGATTTATCCCACGCGCCTTGAAGGGAAGTTTGGAACGCCTGGGATTGGACGCCCTGGATCTGTATCAAATCCATTGGGCCTCTCCACTTTTGAGCGCTGAGACAATGATGGAAGGCATGCTGGAATGTATGCAGCGCGGCTTGACCCGTACTGTGGGAGTTTCCAACTTCAATGAAAAGCACATGATACGCGCGTATACCACCTTGGCGCGGCACGGATTTCCGCTGGCGTCCAACCAGGTGCAATACAGTTTATTGAGCCGTGATGTGGAAAAGAACGGCACACTTGCGCGCTGCAAGGAACTCGGCATCCGTTTGATCGCGTATTCCCCACTGGAAAAAGGCTTGCTGACAGGAAAATATTCTGTTGAAAATCCTCCGCCCGGCGTGCGCGGCTCGCAATATGTCGAGTTGCTCAAGAAGCTGCCGCCTGTGATTAAACTGTTGCGGGAGATCGGCCAAAATCACGGTGACAAAACCCCCTCTCAAGTATCTCTGAATTGGCTGATCGTCAAAGGCGCGCTTCCAATCCCTGGCGCAAAAAACATCAAACAAGCGGAAGAGAACGCCGGTGGAGCAGGGTGGCGGCTAACCGATGAGGAAGTAGCAATGCTGGATGAGGCTACGGAAAATATCCATTAAATTGAATCTACTGATGAATAATATAACTCGCCCCGAAATTAATTTTCGCAGGCGAGTTTATTCTTAAAGGCAACTCTCGAGATTACCTTGTACTTTCAAATCAGTGTTCATCAGTGACCAGTATCTAATTTAATCATCAATCCTGCCGATCATGCTCTGCATCAAAGACATGCGAGTGCATATTCGCTACCCACTGTTTTCCATCCTCGGTCAAACGGAGATATTGCAAAGCATCTTGAATGTATGGGCTAACATCACCCCAGTAGAATGACGCATATTTTTTACGGATATCATTCGGAGATTTATATCCAAATTTTTCATTCAATCCAAGTTCCTGGAATTCATAAAACAGCGCGGGAGATTTTCGTAAATAATCAGGGTCACCCAACTGACCTATAAAATCTGCGGCGCGCACCAAACCGCCAAACCCCTTTGTATCTTTAAGGATATCGCCTATAGTGGAAGGAAAACGGGTAAACTCGATAAACGACGCGATCAACTCTGTATCCAATTGTTTCGTAATATCTTGAAGCAAGCCATTCCCAAAACGCTCCTTCACAAATAATTTACTACGATCAACATGATAAGGCGTCAATGCAACATCGGTGCCTTCCGGTGAAATGAAAACCATTTCATCTCCGATGCCTGTTGCGTACTTATCTTTTGTATCATTCTTACAGATGCCTTTTACATAACCGATATCATGGCATAAAACAGCAATCATAAAATGCATCCAATCCCGCGGTGTCACACCTCCCTCGCGCAAATGCTTTCCCTCAAGGATCGCCTGGCCCGCCAGTGACACCATGATCGTATGGTCAATATCATGATACAGCGCATCAGAGTTGGCAATATTCTCAAGCGCCAATCTTCCGCACCAGGCAACTATGCGGCCAGAGTCACTGTCGATCTCGCCGTATGTGCGTTGATACACGGTTCGCAATTGCTCAACGAACATATCAATCGTAAGTTCCTGCCAGTTAATCATAATTACTCACCTCAATGCAGTAAAATGGACGGACTGATAAAAGTTTATCAGAAAGTTGGTCAATTTAGAAAATGGAAATCATTTTGATATGACGTTCACCCTCGCATCTCTCAAGGGTTTTTTAATGGGACTCATAATCTTTATCCTTGCCAACCTTCTTGCCGCGCATTTGCTCTCTGACTGCGGCCTGCCAGCGGTACTTGGAAAGGACTTCTGTGCCGACGATATTGTGCGCGCCGGATTCCCACTCATCTTCTTTGAGGAAGGCGGATTTGCTTACCGGATCATTTTCAACCAGCCTTATCTTTTACTCGATATTTTGATTGGGCTTGGTTTTTCAATTATATGCGGATTTATCGCTAGCTTGCGTTTTAATCAACATGAGAAAGAATAATGGAAAATTAATTCTGCGATGCCATCCAAGCCTCCTCTCATCCTCATCATCGGGCCGACTGCTGTTGGTAAAACGGATCTCGCGATTCAACTTGCTGAAAAATTCACGCAGCGCGGCGAGATCATCTCTGCAGATTCACGTCTCTTCTATCGCGGTATGGATATTGGTACAGCCAAACCATCTCGTGAGGAATTGGCGCGTGTGCCACATTATTTAATTGATATCGTGAATCCAGACGAAACATTAAGTCTGGCTGTTTTTCAGAAAAAGGCAAAAGAGATCATCGCAGATATTCATGCTCGTGGAAAACTTCCATTTTTGGTCGGCGGCACAGGGCAATACATCCGAGCGGTGACAGAGGGCTGGACTCCGCCGGAAGTCACTGCTGATGAAAAGCTGCGAGGCGAGCTGGAAAAGAAAGACTTGACGTGGCTACACGCCAAGCTTCAAATCCTTGACCCAGTCGCTGCGGAAAAAATTGACGCACGTAATGTGAGACGAACGATCCGCGCATTGGAAGTCATATTGACAACTGGCAAAAAATTTTCTGAACAACGCGGGCAGGTTGAATCGCCATATCAACTTATTACGATCGGGTTGACTCGTCCGCGGCCTGAGTTGTATGAAAGAGTTGATCAACGCATTGACGCAATGTTTGCAAATGGATTTGTGGATGAGGTTAAGAGTTTACTTGAAAGAGAATACTCACCCACATTGCCAAGCATGTCTGCGATCGGGTACCGGGAATGTATCAATGTAGTCAATGGCCTATTGACCGAGGAGCAGGCCAAAGCCGAGATGAGACGCGTGACCCGCATCTTTGTCCGCAGGCAGGCAAATTGGTTCAAAGAGGCAGACCCAAACATTAGGTGGTTCAAAGTCAAAGCTGAAGTTCTTGAGGAGACGGAAAAATACATTCGCCAATTGATTGACTTTTGATTCTTGATTGTATATACTACAACCATACCTTGAAGGAGGCGCAACTATGAGCAACCGTCCGTGGCTGGCGCATTATGATAAAGGCGTGCCGCAAACAATTGAATACCCGAAAGTGCCGTTGTTTCATTTTTTAGAGGAAGCAGCGCGCAAGTATCCTGACCGTGCCTGTACGATATTTAAAGGCGCGGTCATTTCTTATCGCGAGATGAACGCGCAGACCGATCACATGGCGGCGGCACTCGTGGAGATGGGCGTCAAGAAGGGAGATCGGGTGGGGATCTTCATACCAAACATACCGCAATTCGTGGTCGCGTATTTTGGTATTCTGAAAGCGGGCGGGACTGTAGTTGCAGTGAATCCCACATACCCGGTGGATGAGATCATCATGCCGATCAACGATGCGAATATTGAGATCATGTTCACGATGAGCCGTTTTTACGATAAGGTAAAAGCTGCAAGAGAAAAGTCAAAACTAAAGCGCATTATTGTTACAAATATCAAAGAGAGTCTTCCGCCCATCACGCGGCTTTTATTCACACTCGTCAAAGAGAAAAAAGAAGGCGACCGTGTGGATTCGCTGGCTGATGGCGACGTTTGGATGAAGGATCTGCTTGCAAAACATGTGAACTCGCCCAAGCCAAAGGTGGATATAACACCTGATGACACGGCGATCTTCCAGTATTCCGGCGGTACAACCGGTGTGCCAAAAGCCGCAGTAGCGATGCACCGCAATGTAGTTGCGAATACACTTCAGATCAAGAACTGGATGACTGGTTTGGAGGAAGGCAAAGAAGTAGTTTTAATGGGCATTCCGCTTTTCCATGTGTACGGTATGGTGGCGGGAATGAATTTTGGGATGGTCGTTGGCGCGAGTTTGGTGATGGTGCCAAACGCACGAGACTTGAAAGATGTATTGATCAACATCAGCAAATATAAAGCCTCAATTTTCCCGGGCGTCCCATTACTTTATAACGGACTCAATAATCACCCTGATGTAAAGGCGGGCAAATATGATCTTTCATCCATCAAGGCTTGTATCTCGGGTTCTGCCCCATTGATGCGCGAAACGAAGGAACAATTCGAGAAGTTGACTGGCGGAAAATTATTCGAAGCCTATGGACTTTCCGAAGCACCTACCGGCACACACTGCAATCCATTGAATGGCGAAAACAAAGTAGGTTCGATCGGTATGCCACTGCCTGACGTTGACGTAAAGATCATCAGCCTCGACGATGGCGAAACCGAAATGGCGCAAGGCGAAATTGGCGAAATCATATTAAATGGTCCTCAGGTGATGAAGGGCTATCACAACATGCCCACTGAAACCGCCAACAGTCTTCGTCAGATGAAGGACGGCAAAATCTGGTTGTACACCGGCGACATCGCCCGCATGGATGAAGATGGTTACTTCTATATCGTTGACCGTAAGAAGGAACTCATCAAACCCGGTGGATTCCAGGTATGGCCGCGCGAAGTGGAAGAAGTCATCATGGATCATCCCAAAGTATTGGAAGTGGGTGTTGGTGGCATCCCGGACCCGCAACGCGGCGAGACTGTCAAAGCTTGGATCGTGGTGAAGCCCGGTGAAACCGTAACAGAAGCCGATATCAAGGCATTCTGCAAAGAACATCTTGCTCCGTATAAAGTGCCCACCCATTATGAATTCCGCTCTGAATTGCCCAAGACCACCGTTGGAAAGATCCTGCGCCGTGAATTGGTAAGACAGCATAAAGAAGGAAATTAGGAATCAGATAATCGAGTAGGGAGCGGCGGCTAGCCGCCCCCTCTCACACCACCGGACATGCGGGTCCGCATCCGGCGGTTCATTGAGAGTAGCGCAGATACTCTTGCGCTGGATTTTCTTCTGTCTCGTGCCGAGGACGGCTCGACCC
>CAIWRB010000453.1 GCA_903914955.1 uncultured Chloroflexota bacterium
ATCTTCGCGTGGTCCTCGCGCGAGATCGTCTCATCACCAGCAATACAAATTTGCATGTTGGCGTCTCTCCCAATGGAATTCCAGCCAGCCCTGATGCGGTAGTCTCGTCCGCGATTTCCGCCATCGGTGCACACTAACCAACCAACAACCGGATCAATTCCAATTTTCCCAGTCCAAATAGCCTTTGTTGCTTCGGGATCGGAGCTTGCAGACCCCGTAGGTTTCCGATTTAGATCATAGGCAACGGTGTTGCCATCATTGTTGCCAGCATCAGCGACATTTCCGACATACTTCGCTGTGTCGGCAACATCCCCAGTGGGTTCATACCTCTGCGTAGGGGCAATGTTCAGACTGCCAACGCCACAGAACGGGCATCGTGAGTTCTGATCCTGATCGAAGTAATGTCCCTGTGCGCACTTAATCATATTTGCCATTGCATTCACTCCTAAATATCAATTACTCTAAGTTTCAATATTTCAATTGAAGGGCGGGGCCGCTTGCTCTAGCCAGACCTAACCACGAACTGATTCTCTCGACTTGTAATGTAAAAAAAATCGCCCGTTCTCAAGACCGCGCCTGTGCCAGCGCGAACTCGCCCATCTTTAGTAAAGGTTCCGTTCGACGACTGATGATCTTCGAGGAGGAACACATTGCCCTCAGGAAGAAACTTAAGCGTGCAGTGTTTAGAACTTATGCTGACGGAATTTGCATCAAAAACGACATTGCAAACTGCGGGATCTCTTCCGAAAACCAACTTTTCTTGAACAGGGAATGTGGCTCCCCTGTACTTTCCGGTCCGGCCAATTGTTCGGGCCTGTGTTTCAATACCAGCACCCCGGAACGGTCGAGCAACCCTGAGAGACGAGGCGCTTAATGCGTGAGGCCAATAGACCCTACCGACAAGAAAAGCCGTCCCAATCGTCATGACAAACGCCATGAAACCAATCGCGCCAGCGGTCATTGGGTCGCGAGCAATCCAGACCAGCAATCTATTCCTGCGTTCTAGTGACTCACTATATTCAATCTTAAAGCGACTGAGTATTGGCAGGACCTCATCAATTTCTTGGGCCCAGCCGATCGATTCCCCCTCGGCGACCCTTGTCACTGACACACCAGAGTTTTCGGTGCTGCGTCCTACCGAAACAACACTTACGAGCGCTTTCAGTGAGTTGATGCCGACAACTTCACCGAATTCATTGAAGAGAGGGCCTCCAGAACTTCCGGGATTTATTGCTGCGGTAATCTGGTAGAGCTTGACACCAGACTGCTTCCCGTCATTGGAACTTTGGTGAATAATTCGGCTGACCTGTCCAGTCGATCCAGTTGGACTTGCAATCGAAAGTGACGTTGCAACCTTATCTGCGGCGCCTGGAAATCCCATGACCCATATAGGGTCACCCTCCACAACAGTTTTGCCTGCGGAAAAATCTACACCTCGTCGTTCGATTTTCCGCTCCAAGGAAAGCAGTGCTACGTCAAGGCGTTTGCCATGAGCTTCCCAGGAATTCCAAATGACCTTTGCACCTACGGGGCTCGCTATTTCCCCTTCGTTCGAGGAAGCCAATACCAATATTTCGAGGGCACATTCATCAACAATGTGTGCGTTGGTTAGGACGTGAGTTCCTTTCTGTCCCACCAGAAAACCTGTGCCTTGCACCCACCCATGATTGGTTTTGCATGCCACCCTAACTGTGGCATCTCTCATTCTTTTTTGGTCAGGTTCTGCGTATGCAGCACAAAAAAATAAAGTGACGCCAAGAAAAAGGGAGAGATTCTTCATGCGAGCGATCTCACATCCATGTCTTGGTCATGC
>CAIWRB010000454.1 GCA_903914955.1 uncultured Chloroflexota bacterium
ATTGTTCGCATCGTTTTTGGCAGGCACACTCACTGATAAGATCGGACGTAAAGCCGTGATGGTCTTCAGCCTTGCCTTGATGGGAGTTGCCTATTTCTTCCTGATGCGCGCCGAGACTTATCCACAATTTGTAGTTTTGATGATCTTCATCGGCTTATCGAATCCGCTATACCAGGTTGGCGCAGACGCGATGCTGGCAGATATGATCCCCACCGAAAAACGCACCGACGCGTACGCCATCAACCGCATCGCCAACAACGCGGCTTTTGCGCTCGGGCCGGCGGCCGGTGGATTTCTCGCATCATCTTCCTATAACCTTGCATTCTATGGCGCGTCAGCGGGCTTTATTATTTATAGTTTACTTTTATTTTTTCTCGCGCACGAAACACTCGAAAAAACCGTCAACGAAACAAAAACCCTTTCTTTAGCCGAGCAGGCGCAAGGTGCAAAAAGCGGAGCGTACTCCCGCGTCTTCCAGGATAAAGGCTATATGGCTTTCGTCTCCCTGATCGCCATTGGTTTGATCGCGCCCAGCATGGTTTGGATCCTAATGGCTGTTTACGCTAAAACAAATTTTGGCGTACCCGAAGCGATGTATGGCTGGATCCCCACCACCAACGCTTTGCTATGCGTTTTCGCGCAATATCCAGTGACACAGATCACTCGTAAATATGAAACGCTAACTGTCACGGCTGCTGGCATGTTGATCTACGCCATCGGTGCGGGATCGGTGGCACTCATGACGGGATTCTCGGGCTTTTGGTTGAGCATGGTCGTGCTGACGTTCGGCGAATTGACTCTCATCCCCACCGCCAGCAAATACGTGGCCGACATTGCGCCTGCCGATATGCGTGGTAGATACATGTCAATTTATTGGTTGGGCTGGGGTCTTGCGCGTACGCTCGCACCGCTCATCGGCGGAGTCTTGAACGATAGATTATTTCCACAAGCCATTTGGATCGGGGGCCTGCTGATCGGACTGACCAGCGTCTTTGGGTTGACTGTACTCAACAGCATTACCAGATCCCATGGGACGCTTCGCACTTAGCTGTTATCTGATATACCCTCGATGAGTCTTTTTCTTCTCAAGAAAAAAGAGTACTTTCTCAAGCACTCTTTTTTATTTTTATCTCTTTAGCATCTCTTCCAAATTTATTTTTACCTGCGGCCATTCCCAATCCAGGATACTGTAATAAACCGAATCACGAAAACGTCCATCAGGCAGGATCATATGGTTGCGCAGAATGCCTTCTTTCTTTGCGCCAATTCTTTCAATGGCTTTTTGGGAGCGCAGATTCCTCAAGTCAGTTTTCAACTGGACTCGGATACATCCCAGTTTTTCAAAGGCATAACTCAACATTAATAATTTACATTCTGTATTAACCAATGTGCGTTGGTATTCCGGCCCGTACCAGGTGCCGCCGATTTCAAGTCCACGATCATTGGGCATTATATTCAAATAGCGAGTTGCGCCCACCACCTTTCCTGATTCCAAATGAATGACTGCAAAAGGCAGGTCGGTTCCTTTTTCAGCGCGGCTCATAATATCCGATACCCAGCCACGCATATCATCTTCTGATTCCATGCGACCATAAACCATGAAATCCCAAAATTTTTGATCCACACCGATCTCTGCCAAACCAGAGATATGAGATTCATTAAGTGGTTCCAAACGCACATGGGTGCCATTCAAAGTTACGGGGGCTATCCAGAATTTTGTCATTTCACACTCCCAAATATTTCTGAAGATTTTTAATAGCGTAAATCAAAGATCAGGTTCAATTTTATCCTGCGAAGGAAGATAGGGCATTTGCGGACCATCCATTCTCAAAAATTCCGCGAGCGCGGCGCGCATCGCGATGCGGTCATCCCAGGGATATTCTGTCTTTCCAAAGCACATCGATTGTTCGTGACCTTTTCCGCATGAAAGAACGATATCTCCATCCCAGGCAAGTCGGATGGCAAACTTGATGGCTTCGCCACGATCTGCGATTCGCCAGAAGGTCACTCCTTCGCGCCCACCTTTGGATCTGGCACCCACAGCCATTTCCTCAAGAATTTCATCCAGCGATTCAGTGCGTGGATCTTCAGCAGTCAACACCGATAGATCAGCCAGTTCGATGGAAGTTTCTGCCATCATACGGCGCTTCTCTTTATCCCGTAAACCTGCGGAGCCAAAAACAGAAATGACTCTGCCTTTTGTCATTTTCCTGCCAGCTTCTATTGTAACTTTCAACGCATTTGGCGTGTGCGCGAAATCCACAATGGCCATAAAATTCTGTCCCATATCAATTTGCTCCATCCGGCCAGGGATGCCGTCCAATGACGCGATACCGCGCGCGGCGATATCAGGAGCAACGCCAAGGCCATAAACAGCGGTGGTCAATGCGGCGAGGCAATTTGAAACGTTGTATAAACCAAGCAGGTTACTCGTGATACCCAAATGAAAATCCTTTGAGATTGCAGTGAATTCGATCCCAGACGAACTGTATCGAGCATCTTCCGCGCGAACATCGGCTGAGTCACCCAAACCATAACTCAACTTCTTTGTTTTGATAAATTCATTCAAAAATACAAACGAGCGGTCATCACAGTTGATGACGCCCAGGCGCGGATTACCTATCGGCTTTTCCTTGGTCTGCTCCAGGCTGCTAAATAAACGCGCTTTTGCAGCCCGATAATTTTCATACGTGCTATGTTCGTCAAAATGTTCATGAGTGATGTTCGTGACTACGCCGATATCAAACTCGCACGCATCCACGCGGTGCTGTGCCCAGCCATGGGATGTGGTTTCAAGTACAACATGCGTCAAACCAGCCTCAACCATTTTCGCCAGATAGTGTTGGACATCATGCGCATCAGGCGTGGTGACATGGAAACCGGTGTCCAATATTTGATTCCCAATGACCGCGTTGACAGTTGATATCATGCCAGCCTTGATCCCTGCAGCAACGAGTATTTTGTAGATAAGATTGCAGGTTGTGGTTTTACCATCGGTGCCGGTTACGCCGATCACTGTCAACTTGCGGGCAGGCCAGTTGTAAAATGCAGCAGCTAAAAAGCTGAGGGCTTGCCGTGGATTTTCGAGCTGAACATAAGGGACGATCAATCCGCTCAAATTTCTGTCTCCAACGATCGCGACAGCACCGTTATCAATTGCCTTTTGAATATAGTCATGCCCATCGACTGCGCCGCCTTGCATGGCAACAAAAAGATAGCCAGGTTTCACCGCGCGGCTGTCAATGGCGATGCCTGCGATATCAACGGCAGGAATATTATCAAGATCAGAATATGGAAATTCAACAAACAATTTATACAATAACATATCTCTTGGTTTACTCCGTATGCAAATCAGCCTAAGAAGATCATGGTTTTAAAATAAAAGAGGGCTTTGGCAATTTTACCAAAGCCCTTTGATTTTTACTAACTGGTCAGGACTGCACAACCTTGATATTGAATCGAGTTGAGGATGTGGCGACACGCAACACACGCCATAAGACCATATACATTTCAACCGCGCGTGAACTGGTAATATCACCGAGGTCGATGATCGATTTCCATCCGAAGGAGCGCAGGATGGACGAGACAGCAGCCTTTGCGTCGGCGCTGTTGCCGTTTACAAAAATATCAGTCCGTTCAAGGAGTTTCTCTGGATCAACAATGACAGTATAGTTTACAATATTCAAACTCTTAACCACATGTGTATCGGGGAATGCGCGTTGAATTTGTTCACCCAAAGAGTCAGTGTTGCAAACAGTTAGCGACCAATCGCCATCATAGTCAATCGGATTGGCTGTGTCTATCAAAATCTTACCTTTCATGTTTTCTGCCCCAGCCTGCTTCAGGGCGTCCAGGGAAGCGGACCCCAATGTGCAATTGAATATAATTTCACCAAATGCAGCAGCACCGGCAAAATTACCAAACAGCGCCTTGTTACCTTCCTGTTTTGCCCAGGTAACGGCCTTCGGATTTGCCTCGTCGCGGGAACCCATCATCACAGTATGTCCCAATTGGACCAACTTGGACCCAATGGTTTGCCCAACCACCCCCGTACCTAATACGCCAATATTCATATGAACTCCTTTTTCCACATAATAATTTTTGCATTGCAAAACACAAGCTCATTTAAATTGAATGGTCATATTCTAAGGTTAGTGTGTTTTTTATAACTATGATCTTTGGTTAAATCTATTAATCGCAAACCCATAATTATCTGCTTATTTTACCAATAAATTCACCTCGTAGAGGCATCAGCGGCTTGTTTATTCATTTTTGTCTTTAGCCATTTGAGACGGAATATTTCTTCACGTTCGCGTTCTTCAAGTGAACTTACAATAAAAGTTACGGTTTGCTCATACTCAGGTATAAAAATATGCTGCAGGGCATTCACGCGGCGCTGGGTTTTGCGAAGTTCGCCAGCCAATCTCCAGACAGTCGTCACCAGCATGGATAGTTGGGGGGTTTTTATCAGGACTTCACGAAAAGCAGCAGCCGCTTCATCCAAGGCCGCATTTGTGCCACTCAAACTATAAAGCATTTTCTGGGGTTCGCCTCTTGCCTCGATCATGGGAATTGCAACCCCCATAATGCCGCGTAGCTTGATGTGAATATCCACTGTTTTATTTGCGGCAAGTGCAGCCCATTCCACACGGTCACTACCTAGGGTCAGTCGGGCTTTCTCCAATGCTCCATAAGCGATCTCCAAAAGTTTCCACACTTCCCTTTGGATTACGTCTGCTTCATGTGCCACGCGAACCAGTTCGGTGGTCAGCACTTCTCGCTTGCGATCCAAAATCTCGTAACCCTCCCGCGCAAAGCGCAGGTCCTTTTTGATGCGGATCAAGTTTGTGCGAGTTGGCGCAACATTAATGTTTGGCATCTTCACCCTGGTAGTATTGTTTTAACTCATCCAGACTTACGCGCGTCAGCTCATCCTTCGGCAGCATCGAAAGCAAACGCCATCCAATGGTTAAGGTTTGTTCAATGGTGCGGTTTTCAGTTGGAGATTGATTGATAAATTCTTTTTCAAACGCACGGCCAAACTTCAGGTATTTCTGATCCACCTCACCCAATTCCTCTTCGCCGATGACGGAGGCCAACGAGCGCACATCCTGCATGTGAGCATATGCGGCATAGAGTTGTGCACCCCAACGCGGATGATCGCCGCGAGTGCGTCCCTGACCAATGCCGTCCTTCATCAAACGCGAAAGACTGGGTAAGACAGCTATCGGCGGATACACTCCAGAGTGATCCAACTCACGTCCAAGAGTAATCTGGCCTTCAGTAATATACCCTGTCAAGTCTGGAACCGGGTGTGTAATGTCATCACTGGGCATGGTCAAAATTGGAATCTGTGTAATGGAACCCTCGCTGGTACGAATACGCCCGGTTCGCTCATACATCGAAGCAAGGTCGCTATAAAGATAACCCGGATAACCTTTTCGGCTGGGCACTTCACCGCGAATATTCGAGATCTGACGAAGCGCTTCGCAATAATTAGTCATGTCTGTCAAAACGACCAGCACATGCATACCTTTTTCGTAGGCAAGATATTCAGCAAGAGTCAGCGCCGCGCGCGGAGTCACGAGACGTTCCACCGGGGGATCATCTGCAAGATTGAGGAACATTGCCACACGCGTCAGAGCGCCGCTATCTGTAAAGGAACGGCGAAAGAAATTTGCCACATCATGTTTAACACCCATGGCGGCAAACACGATCGCAAACTGTTCGGCTTCAGTGGATGGCACATCTGTAGGCGCACCCAAGGTTGCCTGACGAACGATTTGAGCAGCGAGTTGATCGTGAGGCATGCCTGCGCCAGAAAAAATAGGCAATTTCTGTCCACGTAAGAGTGTGTTCAAGCCATCAATAGCAGAAATGCCGGTTTGAATATAGTCACGTGGATAAATACGCGCTGTTGGATTAATCGGCTGGCCATTAACATCAGCAAAATGATCGGTTAATGGCTGGGGTCCACCATCGAGCGGATTGCCCAAACCGTCAAAGACCCGTCCCAGCATTTCCTCCGCGACGGGGATTCGCAAAGTATCACCCAGAAAACGGACGCGCGTGCCATCAATAGACAGGCCGGTTGAACCGGCAAACACCTGAACTACGCATGTTTTCTCACCAACTTCCAAGACTCGCCCGCGGCGCAGATTGCCCTGCCCATCGCGAATCTCCACTACTTCATCATAGCTAACATTCGCAGCGCCTTCAACAATCATAATTGGGCCGGTAATTCGGCTAACGCCAACAACTTCCTGGCCGCTTTGTACAATTACGTCGCTCATCGGTACTCCACATCCAATTGACTCATTTGGTCGTCAATTTGTTTTTGAATATCGTCCATCTTTTCCAGCTCTTCATTTGGCACAACGCTCTTCATACGAATGAGTGTATCCACAATTGGCAGGTTATGGATCAAGGAAATGGGTGCACCGTGCTTGACAATTCGCAACCCGCGTTCATGGAAATATAAAATGAGCTCCAACATGCGAATCTGTTTTTGGATCGTGGAAAAAGCATCCACTTTATCCATTGCATTCTGCTGAAGGAATCCTTCACGAAGTAGACGTGACGTTTCCAAAACCAAACGTTCCTCGTCAGGAAGGGCATCCGGGCCGACCAGTTTCACGATCTGTGAAAGGCGGCTCTCTTCACTTAGAAGTTCCATGGCATGGTTGCGCATTTTCAACCAATCTTTGCCAACTTTTTCCTGCCACCAGTCTGCCACATCATCCAAATATTCGCTATAACTATCCAGCCAGTTGATGGATGGGAAGTGACGCGCCGATGATAATGATTTATCCAAAGCCCAGAAGCAGCGGATAAATCGTTTCGTATGCTGGGTAACCGGTTCGGAGAAGTCACCGCCGGGCGGAGATACCGCGCCAACGATGGTGACAGAACCTATATGATCGTTCATCGTTTCAACGTAACCGGCGCGTTCATAAAATTCTGCCAAACGCCCTGCCAAATAAGCAGGGTAGCCTTCCTCTGCAGGCATTTCTTCCAAACGACCTGAAACTTCACGCAAGGCTTCAGCCCAACGGGAGGTTGAATCAGCCATCAATGCCACGTGATATCCCATGTCGCGATAATATTCGGCGATGGTAATTCCTGTATAAATGCTGGCTTCACGCGCCGCAACGGGCATGTTGGATGTATTCGCGATCAATACAGTGCGTTCCATTAAAGGACGGCCACTGCGTGGATCTACAAGATGTGGGAATTCCTGCAGCACCTCGGTCATTTCGTTGCCGCGTTCACCACATCCAATATAAACAATGACTTGTGCGTCAGCCCACTTCGCGATGCTATGCTGAGTGACGGTTTTTCCCGAACCAAACGGCCCAGGGATGCCCGCCGCGCCGCCTTTTGAAACAGGGAAGAATGTATCCAATACACGCTGACCCGTGATTAATGGAGTGGTACCGCGCATACGAGTCATGTAAGGGCGCGGTCTACGAACAGGCCAACGCTGAAGCATGGTCAACACTTTTTCTTCATTGCCGACTTTTAATTTTGCGATTGGGTCTTCAATTGTATAGTCACCGGCAGGCGCGACCCAGGTCAAAGTTCCGAATAGATCTGCAGGCACCATGATGCGATGTTCGAAAGTTTCAGTCTCCATCACTGTGCCTATAATCGCGCTACGCGAAACTACATCTCCAACTTTTGCAGTGGGGTTGAACTTCCAGCGGTCTTTTCGATAAAGTGGGGCCAGACGCATGCCGCGTCCAATGAATGAACCAGATTCTATTTCGATCAATGGTAATGGGCGTTGAACTCCATCAAAAATACTCTTCAATAAGCCGGGGCCAAGCTCAACAGAAAGGGGCAAACCAGTACCATACACAGGTGCGCCAGGTTTCATGCCCGAGGTTTCTTCATATACTTGCACCGTGATGATGTCACCATTTAAACCGATCACCTCACCGACGAGCCGATCCTCTCCAACTTCGACCAATTCAAGCATACCCACATAACGCGAACCACGCGCTCTGACAACGGGTCCGCTGATCCAGGTTACTACGCCGACCTGCTCGCTCATAGTTTTTCTCCCATCAGCACGTGATATACTGCCGAACGAAGCGCACTCTGCAATCGGTTCAAGCGAGTCTCCAGTGTATTATCATAATGTAAGCGTCCGTGGTCAGCATCAACAACGATACCCATTCCATCATCAAGCGCTTTCCCAATGAATAATTGGGTTTTCAATTCTTTGGAAAGTTCGCTGAGCGCTTGCTCATTCAATATTTTTTGAGTCGCCGCGTCAATTCGTACCTCAGCCTGATCGACTTTCAATTGAGTAACTGCTTCTCGAAGTAGTTCAGCCACAACTTTGTCATAATCAGGCCGCTTTTGCAGACTCGCTAATTTTTCTTTTGCGGCATTAAATACTTTGTCCAGCAATTTTTCGCGATGTTCCAACTGCAATGTACGAGCCTTCATTTGAGCCGTTGCAACGACCTGGCTGCGGATTCGCTCTGCATCCTGTTTGGCACGTTCCATAATTTCTTTGCGCTCAAACTCTCCCCGTTGCTGGGCTTGCTGTCGAATCGCATCGGCTTTCTCTTTGGCATCCGCTTGAATCTGCTCAGCTTCTGACTTTGCTTCAAGCAGGATGGCGCGAGAAAGATTTTCGATATTCTCTTCTTCAGGTTTCATAGGTAAACCACCAATTGATTTCTGCCTCACCAACATGCATGTGAAGCAGGCAGGATTTCTATAACTTAATTCCGATGGCGCGAAGCACAATCTGGCTAAGGGAGGGTTGGTCCGCTGATACACCGGCTGGAGAGGGTATCTCCACAACAAGCGGAATTGTGCTGTGCAATTTTAGGTCTTCGACTCTGGTTTGGATCATTCCAGCAATATCCTGAGTTACCAGGATGATACCGATGTCCTTCGTTGCAAAAGCATTATCAAGCGCCTGATTAGCCTCATCCGCAGTCGAAACTGCCTGGCCGTTAACGCCGGCCAAGGAAAACCCTAGGACTGCTTCTGGATGGCCGATCACCAAAACTTTCATTGCGTGTTACCTATTTAGGATAATGAACGCAATAATAAGGCCGTAGATCGCGATGCCTTCCGCCAAACCGACGAAGATTAAAGCACGACCAAACGACTCAGGTTTTTCAGCAATGGCACCCACCGCCGCCGCTCCAGAGCTGGCAACCGCAATACCAGCGCCTACACAAGCCAAGCCGGTTGATATGGCAGCAGCTAATGTTGCATAAGGATCAACAGCCGCACCTGCCTGCAAATTTCCAGCAGCGCTTGCTGCCGTTGGCGAGAACAACCAGACAACGGCAATGCCAACCGCCATCAAGCCCAAAACAGCATTGAAACCATTCAATCCTAGAACTAAATCACGGGTAGCCTTAGTGGGAGCCTTATCACGCTCGCGTAGAAAAACGATCACGGCCGGGACTACAGGTACCAAACCTACAAGTATTGCAACGATCATTATCATTGGTTACTCCTTGAAATATGATTTTATATTCTTGTAAAGCTATTTTTTCAAAGTCTGATTTATATTTTCAATTACTCTTCCTGCACAGGCTTCAACGTCAACGGTTCAAAACGCATTCCACCGCCTGTAAAGAACTTGCTAAAGAATTCATAATACGAGAGGCGCATGGTTTGAATGCCGACGATCAATCCTTCAAAGCCAATGATGAACAGGTTACCCAGGATTAGCGTAATCCAGTAACCAAATCCGCCATCCTCACCCCCGCCTGCCAACTTAGCCAGAATGAAAATCGCCTGACTCAGACCGCCATGCGCCACAGCAAAAGCCCCCACGCGCACATAGGAAAGGGTGTTGCTTAACATACTGATTATGACTTCAAACAGTTCGACCCCCGCCTGGATTAAATAAGTACCAATCCCACCGTCAATCAAGGGTCTGTGACCTTCCACAAGATGGATGAACACCTCAGAGAACAGAACCCCTACACCGGCTAAAATGGCCAGCGCTAAAAACACGGTTGGTGAAACAGGCAATACCCCGAAAGATGCGCCGCCAAATCCCAAAAGCGACAAATATAAAACGAACCCGGCGATACCGTTATGTCCAAACAATAAATGTCCTCGTTCCTTTGACACTGTGTAGTTGAAGATGCCTATCAAGTAAGCAAGGATCAGCAATACCACACCTGCACCAACGGCAACCATGAGGACATCCATAATATGGTGGATCGGGCTTATCCAGAGCGGTTCCAGTTTCATACCAAAAATATGGACATCCTCCTCAAAACCAAAAATACTTCCATAGAGGAATCCAAACAAAGTAGCCGATGCACCACACAAGGCAACCACCCCACCCAATCCAGATAATCCGCTTAGAGACTTTACTTTTTTGCTTGCCATAAGGTATCCAAGCAATGTTAAGACCAAACCCTGCCCTATGTCTCCAAACATCGCTCCAAACAGAAACGGAAACATGAATACGATAAACCATGTTGGATCTAATTCACCATACCGAGGCCGGGAATATGTATTAACCAGCATTTGGAAGGGCTTCAAAAATTTCGAGTTTTGCATGGCGACAGGCACATTTGAGTTGAACCCGCTACGTGTAGTTGGCAACGTTTCAATTAAAATTTCTTTGGAAGCTGTTTTGAGTCTTTGAGTCAAACTTTCCATATCGTCACTTTGCACCCAACCTGTGACCACATAGGTATAACGAAGTTGTCCAAATCGGACGATTGCTTCGGCCATAACTCGGCTCGCATGCACATCCCACAATAGGGCACGTAATTGTTCGATGCGAGTTTTTCCAATTTGAGCTAATGTTAGCTCTAGATCAGCGATCTTACGATTTGTACTCTCGATCGTAGTTTGAAGAGCGGCGATGATCTTTGCGGGTGTGCCGTGATATTCTTCCGGCAGGCTTAGCGGACTCAAATACGCGCTGCGGGCTGCGCGTTCTAATACATCAGCATTGGCTTGTGTCCCAGCCAGCCAGACAACAGGCTTGGATATATCTGAACGCAGGGTTAGAAAAACATTGGGGACACGCGCAAGGCTGGTCTGCAATCGCTCTACATTTGCCGCCGGGATCTGCCCAAGCATCGAGAATAAATAGCGCGAGTTTCGCATGGAACTGATGTCAAGGTCGATGTCAGCAACAGGTTGAAGCTGATGAAGAGTGCTTTCGAGTTGTTCAAGCCGTTTCTTTTCAGCGATACGTTGATCTGTCGCCTGTTTAACTTCGTCTTCCATTCCTTCAACCGCAGAACGGATCACATCCAAGTCACCCATCGTTTCAAATTCTTTATTTGCTTGAGGCTGGCCTTCATCAATGGATAAGGCCTGCATAATAACCTGGATTCGACGTTCAAGCCCGGCGTATCCAGCCGCACTTTCCTGCCAGGTATTGCCGCTTCCGAGGCTGGGATAACTACTATCTGCCTGGTGGAAAACACCATGCCCGCTTAATACCTTAGTTACTGCAAGCAGGTATTTTGCAGGAACAATCAACTCAATTTCCATCATCTCTTTTGGAAAGAACATGGCTTCTCCGGTCTCTCTAACGTTTTTATTTTTCTTACACTTGCGTTTCGGCGAACCGACGATCATTCAAGTTTCTATGCTTTAACTAACGCTGTTTTTAAGAGGTAGGGTCGATATTTTTCTTCTGATACTCGCGAAAACATTGCTTCAAGCAACACGGTCATATCCTGTATTTCAAGTTCGCATAATACAAGATATGCAAGCGGTATGCCAATATGAAAGGGATCTCCAACAAAAGCAGCCATACACTGTCTCATCAGGTTTTGCTTTAGCTGTAATTCCAATAACGGCAATCCGCTGCGCGGTTCTTCAAGCAGGATATTCAGGTCAGGGATGCCAGGGTAGACTCGCTGCACCACAGAAGCAATATCCGCTCCAGCAGCGATCGAACGAATATCATCATCACGGAGGTGATAGCCAAATGGTAATGTGTAGTTAATTAATTCTTCTTCAGAGAGTTCATGATAGACCCGATAACGAATGGCCCACATCAGGTTGTTCATATCGATTAATGACCCCACAACGCGCAAGGCCTGCTGTTGATCTTTACTTGGCAGGCGTTTGGTTTCCTGCCATAGTTTACGCCAATAATTTAAGTCCAACGCTACTTCTAATGGAAAAAGGTTTTGTTCTGCGCTGTAGCGCTTCATGGCAAATGAAAGTGTTTCCTCGTAAACCGTACCACGCAGCAATTCGACTGCAGCGGATACGTTTCCTGCCTCCACCATCGCCTGCAAGGGCAATACGCTCATCGAACCATAAGGGAAAAGCACATCACGCACACGGTCCCAGGTTGGGTCTGTGACAATACCGCGCAACACAGCTTTTAGATTTTCCACTTCGAAATAACGATAAAGTTGAGTAAGCAGCGGACGGGTATGTTCAGGTGCCATATGGATGACACTATCATAGACAGCTGCAAGGCGCCCCTTGATCTGAAATACCACCCTGCGAGGCGTAAGCTCTTTTTCTTTTAATTCTTCAATATAAGAACCATAAATTGTGGGTTTTAGTTGTGCTAGTAGGGATTGAAAATCAGGAGAGTCACTCAATCGAGCCATTTCCTGCGGGCTTAACAAAGCGGAGTACATAGCGCGCACCCGCGCACTAATTGCCGCATATCCTGAAACGCCGCTTGCCGCCATGAGCTATTCTTTACCAATTACACGATCTAGAATGTAGTTGACGGCACGGTCAAAGTTGCTCATTGCCAATGCTTCAACCTGATGATTTTTTTTCTCAGCTTCAGCCAGAATACGATCCGTTTCATCCTTCGCCTGGGCATTGGCGATAAGCTCACGGGCTTCCTTTTGCGCTGCTCCCCGAGCCTTTTCAATTACAGCTTGAGATTCCTGCTCTGCTAGAATCGGCAGTTGTTGCGCTTCCCGAATTGCTGTTTCATGTATTTCCTGCGCTTGCTTTTCGATTTCAAGAACTTGCTGGATCCGATTCTCGTTCATACGAATTTCGCCTCGCAAAGAATTGATGATTAATGAGCGCTATTGTAAATGAGAAACACCAGACAAACAAGGTCTAAATTGGAATGAATTACATCCTCCAATAATCCAACACGTTTTCCTAGAATTTGTATTGGTCAAATAACGGTTGAACAAAAAAACCTTTTCCACTGAAATGCAGAGTTTCTCCCTTATTTTTCTCAGCCGCTTCGACCCTTATTACTCTGTGGGCCATAGCCCAAAAAATATTCAACATTGCTGATCATGATAGGAAATATATATAAAAAGATCCTGACAATTAATTGTCAGGATCTTAAACTTACAAATATGAATTTTTTTGACTGCTTACTTTAAACTTTGTCGTAGGCCTTCGAGTTTACCGGCGACGGAGCCATCAACCACCTTATCACCGACCTTAATGACCAAACCGCCAAGTATGGATGGATCCACACGGAAGTCGACGGATTTCGCACCAATTTTTTGGAGAACACTCTTCTTAACCGTGATCTGTTCCTTATCGTTGAGCGGCAAGGCGCTGGTGACTTCAGCGGAATCACCTTTGAAATCAGCGTCATCAAGAATAACCACGTTTCCAGATTTAACACCGGAAAAGAATTCATCGATCAATACATGTTGTTTTTTCTCATCCAATGCTTCCCCAACAAGCTTATTTGCTGCAGCAAGTGCAAGAGCAGCCACCTGCCCACGTAGGTCACCAAGAATACGATTACGTTCGAGGGCGGCATCAGCCACTGCGACTTCGCGAGCTTTAGCGGATTCGACTTCAGCGGCAGCTTTTACTTCTTTACCAGCTGATAAGGCGCGCTCAGTCGCCTCGCGGACTACCTTGCCAGCTTCAGCTTGCGCTACAGCAATGATTTTAGCCGCTTCATTTTCCGCATTTTTACGGGCTTCGGATGCGATGCGGGCATCTTCCAAACCTTGTGCGATCTTCTGTTTACGAGACTCCATCATATCCAGCATGGGTTTGTAGACCCACGCGTTCAACGTCAGCAAGACAATAATAAACGCGATGATCTGAACAATGAGAAAACCGGGACTAATTCCAAGTGCGGCCATATTTCTATGCTCCTATGATTTACACAACTTTGAAGAGCATGAGGAACGCGATTACCAGGCAGTAAATAGCGATAGCTTCTGAAAACGCGATACCCAGGATCATATTGGTCAACAAGTTACCATAGGTATCAGGATTGCGAGCCATGCCCGTCAGTGCGCCTTGTACGCTCAATCCGATACCGATACCAGCGCCTGCTGCGCCGATCATTGCCAAACCTGCGCCAACGTAGCGCATTGCATCTAAAATATTTCCTTCCATGTTGCAATTCTCCTTAATAATTGATTGGATTAATTAAATTTCGTGGGCTTCCGAATGAGCTTCAGCGTGCTCTTCGCCGCCGTGACCTTGCGTTGCTTGCGCCATAAAGACCATGGTCAACATGCCGAACACGAATGCCTGAATAAGACCTACGAACAATTCAAACATCATGATCATCGCGGGCAGAATGGAGATACGTCCCAACAACCCTGCGACGATGGCCACCAACACGATTCCTGCGAACATATTACCAAAAAGACGGAAGGCAAACGAGAGGATCTTCGAGAGCTCCGAGATCAACTCAAGCAGGCCAACCAAAAAGTCCATTGCGCCGAAGAACGGTACTTTGAACATTCGGCGGGTGTTGAAGAACTTGCTCAAATAGCCAAATCCCTGCGCGCGAAAGCCGATGTATTGAATTGCCACAACCGCAATAATGGCCAGCGCAGCGGTGAAGTTCAAATCCACTGAAATACCGCGGAAGAATGGAGCGAGAATGTAACCACCTGCTTCCACCTTGCCAGGCACGAGACTCGACCAATTTCCGAAGAGTGGAGCGATCTGATAGCCCTCGCCGGGCGCGTGGTGCAAAACACCGATCGACTCAAAGCCGGGTATTAACTTAAGCAAATTTGCAAACAAAACATAGATCATGATCGTTGCAAACCAGGGGAAGATCGTCCTTGCCCACTTAGTGCCCGCGGAACCTTCAGTAAGGTTGTAGAGCATCTCAAGAATGGCCTCCATCACATTACCAATGCCGCGTGGCACAAGATCAGTGTTTTGGCTTTTCTTCAATGAACGATTGGTAAAGAATGCAATAACGACCAGCAGGACAAGCGTCACAGCCAGCGTCGGCATTGTATTTACCAAATACAATGGACCCAATCCGAGGAAATTCTCCGCGATAGGTTCCTCAATTAATTTTTCGGCGGCCACTGTGATCTCAGGTTGAACAGGGGCAAAAATACCGCCCAAAATAAAACCAGCGATCATCAGCACCAACACGACCCATCGGCGCCAGGGTCTTCGTTTCTCTTGTTCCAAAGTCCGCCTCCTAAACAGTTTTTTCTTTCTCTTCAGTTTCGTATTTTTCCTTCAGCCGCGCCAGCGATTTCCGCGAGACGTACAGCATCAGGAACACCGAGAGAGGAATTCCAGCAAACAGCAACACCAGAGTAAAAACTGGTTTCGTATCAAACGTCTTATCCAGCCACAATCCACCAAACACGGAAGCCAGAATAACCGCCAGAGTCAAACAACCCACCTGTCCGATCACAACGATCAGCAAAGTACTAATCATGCTATTGCGACGGTTCTGCTCAGATTGTGCCATGTCGCACGATTATAACTGACAGGTCAAGATGATGTCAAACGGAAATCCATTTCACATCATTCCTGATATGTAGGCTGTTTCTGAACTAGAACAAATTCAACGCCGCAGCATTTGACCAGCTGAACCACGGAGCAAATACTGTGCCGACCAAAATCACGCCAAGCACCAACACCACTAACGCGATGGCATACGGACGAGTCAAAAGAATAGGGTGATTCTCTTCATCTTCATTCGGCATACGATAAAGATAAACATACTTCATCGTATTGAGATAGTAGTATACGCCGAGGATCGAGTTGAGAATACCGACTATGATCAACCATGTATAACCTGCTTGCACACCTGCGGCAAAGACAAAGACCTTCGCCACGAAACCACCGAACGGAGGCATACCCGCAAGCGAAAGGAACGCGGCCAGCATCATCAATCCCAGCCATGGACTGCGGCGACTCATGCCCGCGTAGTCTGTGATGTCTTCGAGACCAGTCACACGGCTGAACGCCATGACCACTCCGAAAGCGAGCAGGTTTGTGGCGATATATGCCGCGAGATAAAAGACCACACTCGCTGCGCCAAGTTGACTAAACGCAACCACGCCGATCAATGCATAGCCCGCATGTGCAATGGATGAGTACGCGAGTAAGCGCTTGATATTCGTCTGTGACATCGCGAGCAAGTTGCCAACTGTCATGGTGATGGCTGAAAGCGCCGCGAGGATCACGGTCCATGAGGGGGCGTAATCGGGGAATGCGACAAAGAAAAAGCGAACGATAACTGCGAAGCCCGCAGCTTTGGAAGCGGTGGAAAGGAAGCCCGCCACAGGGGTCGGCGAACCTTGATATACATCAGGTGCCCAAAATTGGAAAGGAACAATGGCGATCTTGAATCCAATTCCAACGAGCACAAGGGCAAAGATACTGAATGCGAGTGCAACTGAAATTTGTCCGCTGGCGAACAAGTTAGATAGCAGGTAAATATTCGTTGTGCCAGTAAAACCAAAAATTAAGCTGAAGCCGTAGAGCATGACAGTCGAGGTCACAGTGCCGAACAACAAATACTTGAAGCCAGCTTCAGTGGAGCGATCGTCAGCGAGTAAAAAGCCTGCGAGAATGTATAGCGGAATGGAGGCGGTTTCAATTGCGAGGTAGAGCATGATCAAGTCAGCAGAAACAGCCATCAGGTTCATGCCGAGAAGCGAGGCTAATAGAAGAAGATATGCTTCTCCACGCTGTCCCGCTTTCTCGTGATCCATCAAAAACAGGGCTGTCACTGCGGCCGCAAACATGAATAAGATCTTGAAGAAGAATCCCAACCAGTCAAACCGGATCATGTTGCCGAAGACAGAGGTCGGCTCGCCAGGCTGACCGAAGAGCAGGCTGACGATGATGATCAGGAATAATCCGCCTGAGGTAAGCCAGCCCGCATTGCGGCGTTGGTCTTCTTTCCAGAATGGCTCAACGCATAGCAGGATCACAGCGAGAGTGAGGATCAAAATTTCAGGGAGAATGGAAGCGAACATGATGGGAGTAAACATTTATGCACCTCCCAGGAGGCGCAGGATATTTTCAACACCTGTTTCGACCATGGGAACCATCACAGCCGGGAAAATGCCGATGAGGACCATGCAGGAACAAAGGGTGAAGATGGCGATCTTATCCAGCGCGGTAATGGGTGAAATATGGCCTTCGAGTTTCTCAGGCATTGGACCGAAGAACACGCGGCGTATGGCGATCATGATATAGGCCGCGGTGATGATGATGGAAATACTTGCGATGACTGCCACAAGCCACTGCCGTCCCCACACGCCCATGAAAATTGGGAACTCAGCAACGAAGCCGGAGAAGCCGGGCATGCCCATCGAAACAAGGCCGCCGATAATAAAACCGACGCCTGCAAATGGCAGTGCTTTCATCATACCGCCGAGTTCAGGGATCTGACGTGTGTGCGAGCGGTCGTATATCATTCCTGTAATTGCAAAGAAGAGAGCCGTCATCACACCGTGCGAGAACATTTGCACACCCGCCCCAACGAGACCATCATGATTGAGCGTCGAGACGCCCAGAACAACAAGTCCCATGTGGGAAACAGAAGAGAAGCCGATCATGTATTTCAAGTCTGTTTGGACGAAGGCAATGAACGCACCGTACACAACCGCGACACCTGCAAAGATCATGATCAACCAGGCCCATTGTTTCGCGCCTTCAGGCAAGAGCATAATACCCACGCGCAAAGCAGCAAATGCGCCGAGTTTCATCAACACGCCCGCATGGAACATGGAGACGGCTGTCGGCGCGGCCACGTGGCCATCAGGTGACCAATTGTGAAAGGGCCAGATACCGCCTAAAACTGCAAAACCAAGGAAGACTGGCAGGAACCAGATATATTGGAAGGATGCAGAGAAACCCGCGCTTTCCATCTGGATCATGTCAAAGGAGAGGATGCCTGTGTTTTGATATTGTGTCCAGTACATGACAAGCGCGCCAACCAGGGCCACCACTGAGCCGATGAACAAATACAGGGTCAACTTCATGGCCGCATATTCGCGGGTCTTAACCCAGCCCCAGATGGAGATGAGCAAGTACATCGGGAACACTGCAATTTCATAGAAGAAGAACAACATGAAAAGGTCGAGCGAAACGAAAACGCCAAACACACCGCCCGCCAGCAGGAAGAGGAAGGCGAAGAATTCGCGCGGTCTGTCTTGAATGCCAGCAGAGAGATGTTTCTCTTCATCGAAATCGCCCCACGAGATGAGTACACCCGTGAACATAACGATACCTGTCAAAAGTACCAGCGGAGCGCTCATACCGTCCACGCCGAATTTCAGGCTGATGCCAAGCGCGGGGAGCCAGTTGTATGTTTCAATGAACTGATAACCTGTCTGGTGGCCAAGCAAATATTGTAGATACACCCAGCCAGCCAGCAGAAGGTCGAGCGCTGCGGTTGCGAGCGCAACACCACGAACTTCCGTCTTACGGTCGGCAGGCATCATTAACATGATGACCGCCGCAGCAAAGGGAAGGAATGTAATAACACTTAGGATCGGAAAATTCATAATCACCTCGTACCCTCATCCTAGCCCTCTCCCGTTGGAGGGGGAACTCCTGATGAAGGAGAACGTTTTAGAAAAGCGCAACCACAGCTTTATTGATCACTTCAAGTATCCACATCGGCCAGATGCCGATGACAAGGATCAGGATCATGAGCGGAACCACCACCAAAATTTCACGGGTATTGATCTCGGTCAATTTGTGTTCACCATGCGCCCAAAGTTCATTCATGGGACCATGCAAAACTTTCGCGATGCCTTTCAAAATATAAGCACCTGTAAAAAGCAAACCGATCATGGAAATGGCTGTATAAATCTTCAACACCGGGAACGCACCCCGGACCACCATAAACTCGGAGACAAAGCCGTTAAGTCCGGGCAGGCCAAGAGATGCCATGCTCATGAAGATCAGAATGCCGCCGTAGACAGGCACGAGCGGGAACAATCCGCCGAACTCTTCAAGGTTGCGTGTGTGCGTGCGTTCGTAGATCACACCCACTAGGAAGAACATACCAGCTGCGGATAATCCGTGATTGAACATCTGCAAGACAGCGCCATTCATCGCGATACGAGCGTCGGCGGTTCCCACTGCGGCAGCTGCCGCGGCAATACCGAGCACCACAAATCCCATGTGATTGATCGACGAATAAGCAACAAGTCGTTTGAAATCCGTCTGGCCATACGCGGCGAATGCACCAAAGACAATCGCGGCGACTGCGAGGAAAGCCAGCGCGCCAGCAAATATCTTCGCTTCCAGCGGATAGAACGGGAGCACGAGTCGCAAGAAACCGTAGGCGCCTAGTTTAAGAAGAACGCCCGCGAGGAGCATGGAGCCGGCGGTCGGGGCTTCGGTATGCGCATCAGGCAGCCAGGTGTGGAATGGCCAGATCGGCACTTTGATGGCGAATGCAATGGTGAATGCCCAGAAGGCGATGGTCTTGACGGTATGCACAGGCATACCAAGGAGAATTGAACCAGCATTCAGTGAATTCCAACGCTCATAGAGGGTGACCAGATCATACGTCCCAAAGAGAACTCCGAGCATTTGAATTCCAAGCAACAGTCCGAGCGATCCGCCCATGGTGTAGATCATGAACTTGAGCGAAGCGTAATCCTTATTGGCACTGCCCCACTGATTGATAAGGAAATACATCGGGACAAGACCAATTTCCCAAAAGACGAAGAAGACCAACAGGTCAAGCGACATAAAGACGCCGAGCATGCCTGTTTCCAAAAAGAGGAAGAGCATCATGTACGGCTTGACGCGGTCTGTTACGCTGAAAGAAGCGAGGATGGCGAGCGGCGTCAGTAATGTAGTGAGCAAGACCATTGAAACCGAAATACCGTCCACGCCCAAGTGAAGTGATGAATGTAATGCTTCGTACCAGGGATAAATTTCCTGGAATTGAAAACCTGTCTTGTTGGGATCGAAATTGCTCCATAACACAAGGGTAAGAACGAATGGGATCAGACTGGCGCAGAAAGCAAACCAGCGCAGAAGTTTCGTCTCGCCGCTTGGCAGAAAGAGCATGACCAGCGCCGAGATCGTCGGCACGAATAAGATCAGGCTAAGGAGATGAGTATTGAGGAAATCCATCATGCGCTCCTATGCTGCCAGCAGAAAAAAGTAGACTAAGCCGCCGACAACAGAAAGGACGACTATTGAAAGAATGAGATATTGCTGGATGCGGCCCGTTTGAATGGGACGGAGATTCTTGCCGATCCAGTAAGTGACATCTGCGGAACCGTCGCCGAAGAATTGATTGACAACGGGGACGTCAAAGTAATTGCGGATGGTGGAACCAATTCCGGCAGCCGCAGGACCAAAGATGTGCAGAATGCTGTCGATGACGCCTTTGTCCATCCACTTGCTAACGAAGACTTCGGAGAACCAGGTCAAGGGTTTGATGAAGAGATATTCATAAGCTTCGTCAAAATAATATTTATTCTTGAGCAAAGGAATTTGGAATTTATCTTCAGCAGGAGATTTGATGTCTTTATAAACAAACCATCCAAGCGACAGACCGCCAAGAGCCACGACAAGAGATGTCAAGAGCGGAATCCAGTTGAATGCCAAAACAGGCGGAAGCTCAGCCAGAGTGCCTCCAACAAATTCGTGGAACCAGTTGGGCACGAGGCCACCGAGGAGCGGGAAATGCTCGGGAATACCGACCCAGCCATACCCGATGGCAAAGACCGAAAGTACAACGAGCGGAGCGGTCATCGTCCATTTATTTTCCTGCGCGTGCTCGGCTTCTTTCGTGCGGGCTTCGCCGAGGAAGGTCAATGTGATCTGGCGCATGGTGTAGAAGGCAGTCATGAATGCGGCGATTGCAAGCGTGATGAAAATCGTCAGGTGGCCGTTGGTGAAAGCATCAGCGAGGATTTCATCCTTCGACCAGAAACCTGCCGTCACGAGCGGGAAACCTGAAAGAGCAAATCCGCCGATGAGGAAAGTCCAGAATGTAACAGGCATCTTCTTGCGAAGGCCGCCCATGTTGAACATATCCTGCGGGTCAACTTTGTGATTGCCAGTGTGAAGCACGCCATGTTCCATACCGTGAATGACGGAACCAGAGCCGAGGAAGAGCAACGCTTTGAAGAAAGCATGTGTGATGAGGTGAAACACTGCGGCGACATACGCGCCCATGCCGATCGCGGCGATCATAAAACCGAGTTGTGAAATAGTGGAGTAAGCCAGCACGCGCTTGATGTCATTTTGTGCAACGGCAATGGTCGCGGCGAAGATTGCCGTGAACGCGCCGATGAACGCGACGAAAGTCATTGCGGGAGTCAATGCCGCGCCTTCATGCCAGCCAGCGCTGAGCAACGGGAACATGCGGATGACTGCATATACACCCGCCGAAACCATGGTCGCTGCATGGATCATTGCGCTGACAGGAGTCGGACCTTCCATCGCATCTGGAAGCCAGACATGCAATGGGAATTGTGCCGATTTTCCGATCGTACCGATGAAGAGCAATACCGCGATCAGCCCCGCCGCAGATAAACCGAATACGCCGCTTGGAACTGATGAGAGCACGTGCAGAGTCTCTTCAGTGAAGATCTCGCGATAAGTAAGCGTGCCCGTTGCGTAGTAAAGGAAGGAAATGCCAAGAAGCATGAATACATCGCCGATGCGGGTGGTCATGAAAGCTTTCACTGCCGCATTACGCGCGGATGGCTTGCCATACCAGAAACCGATCAACAAGTAGGAGCATAAGCCCATGATCTCCCAGCCTACAAATAGCGTAAGCAGGTTATCAGAGACAACCAGTGTGTACATGCCGAAAGCGAACAAACCAATGAATGCAAAGAAGCGCGAGTACATCGGCTCTATCGAAGGCACAGTATGTCCGTGCGCAGTCGCGCCATGTGGAGGCAAACCTGCCTGGTCATGATCACCAGCGGGCTGACCATAATTATGATAACCAACGCTGTAGATGAAGATCATCAACACGGTCCAAGCCACAAAGAACAAAACCGCGGCGGAAAGCGGATCGATCAACACGCCGATCTTCAACCACGTGTCACCAGTCGGCAGCCAGTTGATCGAAGATGCAAACGGTTGCTTGCCTAAATGTTCCACGCCAATCGCGCGCACAAAAACGATCATGCTCCCCAGCCATGAAAGGAAAGCCGCGCCAATTGCCACGCTGTGACTCAAGGCTTTATTTTTATTCGTGAATAACACGATCAAAAAGAAAGCCAGCACAGGCGGTAATGGAATTAACCAAATTAATGTTTCAGTCGCCATGAAGCCTCCGAAAAAATAGGCGCTTAGGGATTAGGATGTATTATTCCTAATTACCTAATTCCTTTTCCTACCATTTCAACAAATCAAGTTCTTCCGCCACCACCGTACTGCGACGGCGATAAACAGAGATTACCAAAGCCAGACCGACAGCTACTTCCGCCGCGGCAACCGCGAAGACAATGATCGCGAAGACCTGCCCGGTCATCAGCAAAATATCACCATAGCGCCAAAACGCCACGAGATTAATATTGACCGCGTTAAGCATTAACTCAACGCCGAGCAAGATCGCAACTGCGTTCCTGCGCGCCAGCACGCCGAACAAGCCAATGCTGAACAACCCAGCCGCAAGAATGAGAAACCATGAGAGGGGTATCATTTAGCCTCCGAAAATTAATGGGTAAGGAATTAGGGAACTTAAATTCCTAATTACCAATGCTATTTTTTATTGAACGCGAGATAAACCGCGCCAACCAACGCCGCCAAAAGCAGGACCGACGCGACTTCGAACGGCAGGACAAATCCCGCGGGCGAGGTCAACGCACTACCCAGTTGGTTGACCGCATCAAACCCCAACGGGATGGCTGCTGCCTGTTTCTGGAAGCCGCTCCAACTCTGAAGCATAAATATCAATCCCGCGAAAGCCAACATTGCCATGAGCGCACCCGCCCACCAATTTTTATTCAGCGCTGCGCCTGTGTCCGCCGCCTGACGGCGAGTCAACATGACCGCGAAGATGAAAAGAATGGCAATCGCGCCGATATAGACCACAACCTGCACAACCGCCAGAAAGCCGGCATTAAGCAAAGTGTAGATGATCGCCACACCGAAGAGAGTCGCCACCAGCCACAACGCGGCATGGACGAGATCGCGAACGGTCACAACCATCAATGCGGCAATCAGCGTGACAGCTCCAACGATCAGAAAAATTACTTGTTCACCAGTCATATAAGATCCTTTGTAATTCGTAAATAGTAATTGAAGATTTCATTGCCAATTATTATTTATTAATGATGAGCCTCTGCAACCTGCTGCACACCCTCAACTCGTTCACGTTCCTGTTTGCTCACGGAACGGACAATTTCCATCGAGACCCACGCGACAATAATATTCGAGAGGATCATGCCTGTGATGAAGAGCCAGCTGTCCGCGCCGCGCAAAAGAGTATTCATTAACGCGGTCACCATCACAAGTACGAAGGCCACAGGCGTCAGGAATTTCCAGTTGAAGGCAAGCATCTGATCGATACGGATACGCATCACAGTGTATTTGACCCACATGATGACCCAGTAACCGACCAGCGCCTTAAACAAAATGATCGCGATCGCGAGGAAAGGGCTGACCAATTCCAGGCCAAAGAAGCGATAACCGCCGAAGAAGAAGATCGACCAGAAGCCGCCAAATGTGAAGGCGTGCAAAAGTTCTCCTGCGTAGAACATGCCGAACTTCATACCTGAATATTCGATATTGTAGCCGGAGACCAGTTCAGATTCGCCTTCAGCAAGATCGAAGGGCGCGCGTCCCAGTTCCGCGATGGCCGCGATCAGAAAGATCAAGGCGGCTAATGGGGAAAGGAAGATGAACCAAATATTCTGGCTTTGAATGATTGCGTTCATACCCATTGACCCTGAGAGAATGGTCGGAATGAGTAACACGGCGAGCATGGGAACTTCAAACGAGATCATTACAGCAACTTGACGGAACGCGCCGATCACTGAAAATTTATTGTTCGATGACCAACCCGCCATAATGATGGAGAGTGTGCCGATCGAACCTGCCGCGATAATGAATAACGCACCCGCGTTCAGATCCACGCCTAGCATGACGGGCGCCAAAGGCACCACCGCCCACAGGATCAACACAGACATCATCGAAAGTATCGGCGCGAGGTTGTAAACTACTTTATCAGCGCTATCGGGTGTAGTGTCTTCTTTTATCATCAGCTTGATGATGTCTGCGAATGGCTGGATCAAGCCGAAAGGACCAACTCGATTCGGACCGATGCGGTCTTGAAAACGAGCCACCACCTTGCGCTCGATCCACACCAGGAAGATGTCGATCACCATTAAAATGGTGATGAGCATCAGCACGCCGAGGAAGGCCACGAGCACGTTCGCACCGACGCTGGGCATGCCCCAGCCGGTGAAAATACCCGTTAGCCAATCTGCGGCTACTTTAAGAGGGTCATTCCAAAATGTCATAGTTACTCCTGTATCCCTCATCGACAACCCTGCCCCCGATGGGGAAGAGCGTCGGCGAGGGCCGTTACACAAAGAGAAGGCTGAATGGAAAGATCCAATCAGCCTTCTCGATTTTCAAACTAAATTACGCCCATTCCAACATCCCCTTGCGCCAAGTGTAAACAAGTCCAGCGATAAGGATGAGAATGAAAACGATACCTTCCACAACAGCGAACATGCCCAGTTGACCGAGTTTTACCGCCCACGGGAAAAGAAAAACAGTTTCCACATCAAACACAAGAAAGACCAGCGCAAAAATATAATACTGTGCCTTAAATTGTACCCAACCTTCACCAACAGGTTCGATACCGCATTCATAAGTTGATTGTTTAATGGGATTAGGTTTCTTGGGCCCAAGCAACCAGCCAACACCGATCGCACCAACAGGGATGATCAAGGCGACAATAAAAAATAAACCGACGTAAAGCCACTCGTTCATCTACATACTCCGTCTTAAAAGTCTTGTAAGCGGCAAAATTGTACCATAATGAACAAACCGAACACATGATAGCATGTCAATTTTTGGGGTGATATTCGTCATATATTTCACCCCATGCTGTGTCATTAATATCGCGCTACTTTTTTCTCCTCCTAAACAAAAACCTGATAATATCTTCAATGAATGGAAATCCGAAGACTCCGCCAACGAGCGAACCTATCACCCCGGACGTACGCGCCACGTTAACTGAAAGCCCAAAGAAATCCACTGCTTCGATCTCGATGATTTGAGCCGCTACAGCAATTCGGCTTTGGTCCCCCGTTGATTTGTCCGCAAAGTTCAAATGCAGCCAGACCGTGCCGCGATATGTGCCAGTCTCCTGCGGACGGATACTCCAAAAAAATGTTACAGAGCGTCCGCGAGTGAGCGGCTCAAGGGTCGCTTCTGGCGGCTGAACATCCATGCCCGCCATATCAAGCCGCGCCTCGGCTATGACATTATGTGTTTCATATAGATCAGGGATCTCGATCGTCTGCCCCACTACTACATTCCCATTAATTTGGGCGGTCGGCGTGATATTTCCCAGATCATCCACTTCCAAGGTTAAGCGGATAATATCGCCTTCCACGCCCGCACGCATTTTAGATGGGAATTCCAAAGTGAGGCGGCGGGTTTCAGGGATGGCGGGCGGCGCAGGAGTTTGAGTAGGACGGGCCGGTTGAGATGTGGCCTCAACAACAATCTGTGGAGGAACTGGCGCTGGAGCAGCGGAATCCACGCTCCCTGCACACGCAATGGATGCAAGGATCAACATCAACGCACAGGCAGAAATAGAAATATTGCGGGGGAAATAATTATGTTTATCCATAATACGATTCGGATTGCAGGCCACGCTCCATCGATCTTATGGCAATTGCATTTCCGATGGCCCGATCGGCTGAACCCGTGTTTCGCGCGGATTAGGAGAGTAGGCCCAGATCAATAGCGAAACTGAAATGGCAAGAAAAATAATTGCAAAAAAGAGTCTGGCCTTCCTATTCATAATTACCTGCGTACTTCTTCCACTTCGATGTACCACTTGACTCTTGTGCCCACCCGCTCACGGATCTGCCAGGATAACGGCTTCGGCATTTCTTCAAATGTCCTTCGGATCTCACGCACTCGGCTCAGCACCAGCTCGCGTTCTTCTTTAGTAAGAGGCAATTCCTTTTCTTCCATCAGGTCTTCCACCCGTTTTAAATTGATACTGGTTGTTTTATACAACCCCCAATCCAAACTGCCCAATTGAGCAAGGACTTGTAAATTGATCATATCCTTATCGCCGTTCCCCGTTTCATTATTGAACAATAAAGAAGTAAGATCAAGCGCGTCTTTGCGATTCAGCTCTACGATCTGCGCCTTCGACAAAAGCAGTTCAACCAGTGGAATGGTAACGGGGTCGAAGGTCAGACGGTTTTCCAGCGGAATTTTATGGCACATTTCGAAATCGCCGACAAAGATATCGATCTTCATATCGTTACCATTGTGATAATAAATTTGTCGTTGGTCGCCGTTCAGGATGTTAAACTGTTTATGCGGGGAATAACCCACCGTGGGCATAAATGTCTCAAAATCCTTACGCTGTTTTTTGGCTATGACAAAATCAAGGTCGCCAAATTCACGCTTAAAAAGCGGATGGTTCTTCCTGTTATGTGCTTCAACCGCCAAACCGCCAATGGCGCGCAGTTGAATATTCTTCGCGTTCGCGGCGTCGATCAGGCGGTACATTTCCTTCACAATATCAAACTCATTCGATTCCATTAATTACACCTGCACATCCTTCATCCATACGGTAAATTCGGCTGAATCCATTTTTTCAACAGCCCTGCCCCAACGCTCAATAGCCCAACCCCAGAAATCAAATTCGATGGTTGAGATATTTTCCTGAATGGCCGCCCACAATCCCCAGCCCACATCAGACATGATCATATTTAATTTCATGCGTGCAATTTTATCAGCGGAGGCTGTGCCGAAATACACCGCGCAGACTTCCGCGATCTGTTCATCGTTGAATTGCATTTCCTGACAGGTATTTCCCAACTCAAAGGTCGGGTCGTTGTTTCCGCTGTATTCGTAATCTATTAACCAGAGTTGTTTTCCATCATCAATATAATTTTCAGCGAGCAGATCATTATTGCACGGGACTGTTGCCAGCGGTTTGACTGACATTGCTATTTCAATTTCATTAACTGTGCTCATTCGTTCAAGATAACCATCAGGGATCTTGATGCTCCGTTCTTTGCACAGGCTGAGATAATATTCCGTCAGGCGGAACATGTTGAAGTCACGCAAGGAGCGTTCTCCAGCGTGGAGTCTCTTGATAGAGTCAGCCATCCGTTTTGGCATTCCAGGCGCATTCAAAGAATCCTTAGACATGGTAATGCCGTTTAGAAATTCCAAAATCATGACATGATATTCAGGAAAATGGAATAAAACTTTTGGGCCAACTCCGGCTTGCGCGGCGGCTTGGGCGCTGTGATATTCGTTGTCGCGGTCTATTGCAAGTAGTTCAGTACCTTCCCCCGGTACTCGGATAAAAAAAGGTGTTCCATCAACAATGACTTTGTAATTAGTATTGGTCAGCCCGCCTGAAAGATGCTGAATGGATACATCCCTGCCCTTCCAATCATCCAACTTTGTTACCACTTCTTCAATGATGGACATAAAAACTCCAAAAAAGGGAACAGTCATTTAAGCAATGACTGTTCCCTTTTTTTAGATACTATTCGACAGGGATTTCGGTCTGAACCTTGTCTATGTCGATACCGCCCTTCTTGCGGTAGGACTTGAATCCGTAGTAGATAGAAGCAGACAAAGCATAGCAAATAAACAGGTATGCAATTGAATTTGTATTCTTGAAGCTGATACCATACAAGCCGCCGCCTTCACCGCCGGTGTTGAGCCATGGATCAAACATCCATTCAACAAGCAGGAAGCCGAGGAAACCAGCGAAGATCACGCCAGCAACTGAGATCAGCGGAATTCCAAATACTTTCATTTGGGCAATCGGGGAAGCTTCGAAGAGTTCCTTCTTTTTGTAAGGAAGAATGATCGCGGCAATTGCAGTTCCAAAATACATGATCGCAATACCCTGGGTAGCGGCCAGTGTTATGGAATAAAAACCGCCCACATTGTAAGCATATAAATATGAAACAAACAGAGCAGGAACCACCATCAACAACATCGCGTTAACAGGCGTACCGTTTTTATTTAATTCGGCGACCTTCTCTGGAAGCAGGCGGTCAAACGCTGCAGCGAAGATCACGCGGGTGGAAGAAAGGAACAAAGTTCCAGCCCAACCAAACCACCAAAAGCTCATCAGAAGAACAACAATGATTTGTATAAGGCGATTGCTGGTTAGGAAAAGAGCAAGCAAGGCGGGGTAAGGCCATACAGGCAGCGGCACTGTTGCCCCATACCAAATTGAATTCCACCAGGCGCCATTGGATTGCATATAAAAATCCCAACCTATAGTCTTCGCCACACCCAGGAAGAAGACGATGCCGAGCGCGGTCACAGCACCAAGCGCCCATGCCATACCTGCAAAGTTACGTTTGTAATCTGTTGCGCCGCGCACTTCACCATACAAGGTCGCGCCCCAATTCGGCCACAAGTTAAAGAACACAAGCCAGGGTAGTGTGAGAAATACCATTGGTAGTGTTCCACCAGTAAGCGGTGTCTTTGCACCTGCATCTTTTCCTGCTTGAACAGTGGCGTCATAAGCACCAGACTGTGCGCCAAACATGGCAGTTGCATTCGCATCGTATCCTGTTTTGAAAGCAGCTTGAGAACCAGTGAAAAGAAGGACGATCACGATCAACAAGCCAAGCATTCCAGCATAAAAGGAATATTTTTGAATGCGCGCATAGGTTTTCATACCCATAATGATCACAAGTGCAACAAACCCAAGTGCAATCAATGTACTGACAAATAGAGGCGTACCACCGCCCGCAAACCAAACGGCCGCATCCTTCATTCCAAATACACCAAGAATAGGCACCATCACAACCTGACGGAACATATCACCGTAGACGGGAGTCCACAGCCACAATGTAAACCACCAGCCGGTAATGGCAAGGATGAAACCAATGCCGCCGCCAAAGATACGGGTCATCCAAACGTAGTCGCCGCCAGAACGCGGCATGACCGAGATCAACGAAGCATAGACTATGATCTCAAATATCAAGAAGACGGCACTTACTATCAAGGCATTGATTAGGCCGCCATCATAAGCGTACATCTGACTGAAGCTATAGAAACCTAATGTAACGAGATTGATCGAATAGAACGCATAGACGAATGCGTCGAAAACCGACCAGGACCGCACTAGTCCAGTCGCCTTACGGACAAACAAGTTGCTCATAACTCTCTCCTCTTTATGATTTTTATTTAACCCTCACACCTTGCTCCTCTCCCTAAGGGCGAGGAGTTGGAGTGAGGGAAATTAACCTGTTGTCAAAACGTAATTCTCGATCTTGTTCTTTCCTAATTTTACGATCGCGCCGAGCAAAGTTCCCTGCTCATACATCGAACCTGGATTAATGCACAATGTCTTTCCAATACGTGAAGAAC
>CAIWRB010000455.1 GCA_903914955.1 uncultured Chloroflexota bacterium
CATATCGACAGTCGCCAATCGCCTATTCAGCCGGCGCGCTTTCACTTGCTATGAGATGAATACCTTGTTGGGATCAACTGCATCCCTGAACCAACCTTATTTGATTCTGGATTTGTTGAACACATTCTATGACGATCATGTTCCAGCACCTGAAGCTACCCGCCTTTTGGTTTCCTGTCTGAATCAGATCCAACGCCTATTGCTGTCAGGACCAGTGGTTGTGACTCTCGCACCGCCGTTGGTTAATGAGCGCACATTTCTGTTTGAACACGTCTGCCGCAAAGCAGATGAGGTCCTGATCAAGGAAGTGCCCATCTACCAGCCTGTCCAACCATCTCTTTTCTGATCGAACCTATGGGCCGTACTGTTATCACCATCACTCAACAACTAAATGAGACTGAAAGCATGCTGTCTCCTTTTCGTCGAACCCTGCGCAGGAGCGACCAGTATGTCTTCGATGGACTCTTTGCAGCTGCACGCCGGCACATTGCCGCGATTGGACAGGCGGAATCCCTATTGCCATTTGAGTCGGCTATGCTTGCCATGCTTTTGGAACAGTCAAAAGAAATCGCTGTTCTTCAACAAAAGCTCGAAGAACTTATGGCAAAGAATGGATGAAGCAACTGGGTGGTTGTTGGATGTGTATGCGGATCAGGATAGTGGAATTGCCCTGTGGCTATTAACCGATGATGACAAGCGCCTGCGATTGCGCATGGATTTCTCTGTTACATTTTATGCGGCGGGGGATTTTAGCATCCTGCGTCAGGCATGGATTTATCTGAGAGACAAGGATGTAAAGTTGGAACGCACTGTTCGGCGCGATCTCTTCCTCGGCGAGCGTGATGTGTTGAGTGTCACTACATCAATTCCTTCGAACCTTCCTAAAATCTTTTCTGGCCTCTCACGCCAATTTTCATCGCTGGATTATTATGATGCCGATATCCCCCTCAGTCTGCGTTTCATCGCGCAGACGAATACGCACTTGTTGGGACGTTGCCGTGTCGAACAGGATAATGAATGGGTTCGGGTGATCGAGCCGTTGAATTCGCCCTGGGAAATTGACCCGACTCCCATTCCCATGCGAATATTGACTCTCAGTCCTGATAGTAACCCTTCTATTCGTAAACCGACCCAACTTCGAATTCGATATGAACGCGGGGAATATAGCCTGCCACTTGAATCCACGCGGGCTTTCATGATCGGATTAAAAGCCGATTTGAAACGCCTTGACCCTGACCTGATCCTGACCGAATACGGTGACACCTGGCTTTTCCCGCAACTAACTGTATGGTCCAAAGAAAGTGGTATTGACCTGAATCCTAATCGCGATGAAAGCAGGGAAATTCTGACACGTCGCGCGGATAGTTACTTCGCATACGGACAGGTAATCTATCGTGGCGCACAGGCGCATTTGTTTGGTCGCTGGCACATTGACCGCCACAATGCCATGTCGTTTGGAGAGTATGGTTTGGAAGGGGTGATGGAGCAAGCACGCGTTACAGGACTCGGTGTGCAGGAGATGGCACGCAAATCTCCGGGCGCAGGAATTACCGCCATGCAAATGGTTACTGCCATACGCAACGGAGTCATGGTCCCTGTTCAAAAGCAACAAGTCGAAGGGACGAAAACACTTACCGAATTGATCCGCGCCGATCATGGCGGACTGATCTATCAGCCCATCATTGGATTGCATGGCAACGTGGCACAGATTGATTTTTCCTCCATGTACCCAGCGATTATGGTCAAGCACAATATATCGCCGGAAACTGTTGGACAAGACGATGCACCAGAGGGATTAGTGCCCAAGACTCTGCGGCCCCTTTTGAAAAAACGGCTGATGCTTAAGAACATTCTGTCGGATCTAAATCCACGTGATTGTCGGGTAGAGATATTCAGGGCACGCGCCGCAGCGCTTAAGTGGTTGTTAGTGGTTTGCTTTGGATATCTAG
>CAIWRB010000456.1 GCA_903914955.1 uncultured Chloroflexota bacterium
TCTTGTCGGCGGCAGTGGGTACCCAAATCAGTCCATCCACATTGTGACCAATCAACTGGCGAAAAGTGTTTTTTTCAACAACAGGGTTATCGCGGGTTGAAGATAACAGCAATTGATACCCATGGGTGTTAAGCAATTGACTCACGTCATCGGCAAGCGCTGTATAATATGCGTTTAATAGATTGGGGATAAGCAAACCGATTGTGTGACTTTGCCGCTGACGCAAACTCTTGGCATGTAGGTTGGGCTGATAGTTCAGTTTTTCAGCAGCTTTCTGAACGCGAATACTAATATTATTTGAGTAGTAACCGGAGTTGTTCAGCACTCGTGATACTGTAGCGACCGATGTGCGAGCAGATTTAGCAACATCTTTCAAGTTAGCACGTTTTTGATTCTTAGACTTCACTGGAATTCACCTTGAGGTCGAAAAGTTCATTTGATTCAATCCAGGATGCGATGGATGTTGCGCGTTCTATCGAGTTGTGGTGCATGAATAGGTCAACGATTCCAAAAATGATCGGACGATCAATTTTTTCAAATAAATTTTGCATATATGCGCGGAATTCGTCTTCGGAAATCCATTCTTCGAGGATTAGTGAAGGTATTGCGCCCCAGATCATGGGCCCTTTTTCCCAGACGCACCATGCCTCTTCGAATGTACAACTCGTCAGAGGAAACGGGGAAAAAGATTCGCAAACATCCAAACCGGATTGGGTTAATAAATTCAACAAGGGACGCATATCGCCATCTGTATGACTGCCGACCTTTTTCCCTTGTGCATGTAAAGCATCACAGTATTTCTGATACATCGGCAGGCAAAATTCATTGAACAAACGCGGGCTGGTCATAGGCCCGTGGAGATTGTCGGGGAATTCCACATACGGAACATCAAGGGATGTAACTTCCTGGATAATGGATAGCATTTGCTGATCCAATATTTCAAACAAGTGACGTACCTGGTTGGGTCGTTGGCGTAAGGCACGGAATAATGGAACTTCGCCAAGATATTCTAAAAGAACCTGTTGAAAAGGAATGCGATAAAGCAATGGGATAACGAATCCATTTTCGCCAACTATCGTATCATCTTCATGTATTTTTTCGTACAAAGGTACATATTCGGCTTTTTCCAAAATATATTCCAAAATACGCAAGTCATCGATATCTTGTATCAGGTGACGCTTTAAGTATGGGTCGGTTCCATTCAAGACGCTATCTGGCAGGAGTTTATGCTGGAGAGTAAGTTTCCCTCGGGGTGTTATTAATTCTGTGGCGGTTTCTCCAGGGCGGTCCGTGGGGACTATATCCCACATCCCCGGGAAATTTTCAATTGTGGGTTCATAAGCTTGAAATAGTGGATCGCCATTAAAGGTTGCCTTTACCTCCACACCACGTAACCGAAACGCAAATGGCGCTGAGAACTTGAGCCGCCCAATGCCTACTGCGGCGTGAACTTGGTCCAACGTCAAACCGCGCAAATGTTCCGGGATTGTATTTGTGCGAATACGGCTTTTGTGCCAGGTTTCCAGTCGGGTAATAAAAGGCAGATGCGCTGGCTTTTCGCCGCGTAGAACGGTCAATAACCGCTGGCGCATCCCGTCATTCTTGTTCAAGATTTCTCTACTTTACCGCGCCGCTGGTTAGTCCGCGGATGAAAAAGCGTTGACCAAACAAATAAACAATCACAATAGGTATTGTGGCGATCAACAAACCAGCCATGGTGGCTGGGATATCTACGTAATTGCGTGAACGCATTGAAGATATGCCCACCATCAAGGTTTTCAACTCATCTTTTTGCATGAAGACCAAAGCAATCAGGAGCTCATTCCATGTCCAAAGTGCGTTAACAACAATCAGTGTAATCAATGCTGGCGCGGAAAGCGGCATCATGATACGCCAGAAGACGCCTAAATTTGAACAGCCGTCAATCCGGGCGGCTTCTATGATTTCGCGGGGAATGGCGCGGAAGAAGTTTGTCATCAGATAAATGGAGAAAGGCAACAATAAACCCGTGTAGATAAGGATGGTGCCCTGATAAGTATTCACAAGGTGCCAGCGAACCATGGAGACAAACAGGGGAATAATCATCACAACCGGAGGTACCACCATTAATGAGAGAATAATATTGAATAGAGTGCGTTTGCCGGGAAACTCCATGCGCGCAAAGGCGTACGCCGCCAGACAAGCGATGATTAACGATGCGCCGATAGCGCCCACGGTCAGGATGGTGCTGTTTGCAAATCGAATAAAGAATTTTTCGCCTGCAAGAGCTGTATCAAAATTCGTAATTGAGAAGGACGCCGGCAAGCCCCATTTGTTGGCAAGGTATTCCGACTTTGTCTTGAAGGCTGACACCGCCATAAAATAGACAGGAAAGAGTGAAAGTAAGGTGACGAAGATTACAACCAATTGACGGGTCGACATTCCCAGCCAGTATGTAAATCCATAGCGTGATTTCATTGCACTGCCTCTTCCAAGGCCGAATTTTCCCTGAGACGTAATTCCAAAAATATAAATACTCCAGTCGTCAAAAGCAATAATACTGCCACCGCTGAAGCGATATTCATTTGGTTGTAGCGGAAGCCTGTCTGGTAGATGAACAACTCCATGACCATCGTTGAGTTTCCGGGTCCGCCGCCCGTCATCACATAAACATAACCAAACACCCAGGATAACATGGTGATGATTGAGACGATGGTGAAAAACTCAATGGTAGTGGCTAACTGGGGGATTGTAATATTCCATTGTAATTGCCACCAATTTGCCCCGTCGATTCTAGCCGCATCAAATAAATCCTCCTCAACAGACATCAAGCGTGCCAAGAAGAGAACAATGCCGAAGCCTACTTCCTTCCAAACAATGACGAACATCAACGTGGGCAGGGCAAGGCGGGTACTACCCAGCCAATCTAGCGCAAACCGTTCCAGGCCGATGGATGTCAGGAAATCATTAAGCACGCCGCTCAGTTGGAAAATATAGGAAAAAATTAAGCCGACTACGGTAATCGGTAAAAGATAAGGCAGGAAGAGGGTTGTGCGATAAAACTGCCAGCCACGAATACGTTCAAATAAAAAGATTGCCAACAGGAGCGCGATTGCAACCATGATTGGAACGCAAATAAGCAATGCTAGATTGTTTTTGGCTGCTTGTTGAAAAACATTATCCTTCAAAATGGACCTGTAATTGGCAAGTCCTACAAAAAACATTTCGCCTTTCTTCGGGCGCTGGAAACTTAATATGGTCAGGCGGATTACCGGATAAGCAAATACAAATAATATAACTGCGATTGCCGGTGAAATGAATAAGTACGGTTCAAATTTTCGAA
>CAIWRB010000457.1 GCA_903914955.1 uncultured Chloroflexota bacterium
AGCAAGTTTTCTTGGATAACCAAACCATCGAAATACCGATTTCAAGTTTTGAAGGCCAAAACTGCTCCAAATTTGCCAGAAAATGGCCTTGACATACGCCCAAAAACCTTAACTTGTAAGTGATGGGCTTACAGGTACAAAAAATAATAAGTACGATAAAAAGGAGGCAGGTATGGATACTCCAATTCTACAGACCCAAGAAACCCAATTACGAGCATTACTCGAACGTCTGAGTGCGTATGTAGAACAATTCCATGGTGGCACGGTGGAATTTGTTGCATTCGATGGAAATGTCCTTAAAGTGCGTCTGGGCGGAGCGTGCCTTGACTGTCCACTCCTTCCTTCCACGCTGCATGGGTGGGTTGCAGGGACTGTTCACCAATTCTTCCCAAATGTATCCGTGGTCGAAGAAAAATAACAATTATTAATGGCATGTGGAATGAAAAATCCCCGCGAGTTAGCGGGGATTTTTCATTCTCTTCTCGAATAACCGGTTTTTATCGATTCGAGAAATACCTAAAAAGCAAGAATCCGCCGGCTGCGATCAGGGCGGCAGCCCAAAAGTAATTTGCAAACTGTAAAAGGGATGCAATTCCAAGAAATCCCATCACACCCAGAACAGCTGCGGGCCAGTATGCCCAACGCATTTTTGCCAGCAATGCGACGAGCAAAAACGTGAGTGCAAGACCGGAAAAGAAAAAGCCAGCTGTTTCAAAACTACCGTATATTCCTGCAGCAATGGTCACTCCGGCGAGAGTGATCAATACTCCGGCAGGGATAAGTGCCCACCAGCGTTCTGCCCGGTCACTAAGATACACCGTAAAAAATGACAGCCCGATACCACCAAGGAAGATCGCGCCGCCAAGGTTCTCAAATCGCTGAGCAACGACAATCATCACAGCAAGCGCAGTCAACACTCCGGCCGGGATGAGCGCCCACCAACGTTCAACACGGCTCGAGAAGTACACCACCCAAAATGAAAGCCCAATACCACCCAGGAAGACCGCACCTCCAAATTCGCTTAGCGATTTGGGGAGCAATATCAACGTGCCAAGACCGACCAATGTAAAGCCGGGAATCGCACTCCACCAATGCCCGCCAAAAAGCAAGGTCAGAAATATTAACCCAGTTGCAAGGAATAACCCGCCCCAAAAGAGCTTTGAGCCATCTTTCAGGATACCCATGGCTTGCGCCAACGCAAGCCCACCCCCCACCAGAAGTAAAAACCCAAACACAATTCGCGGATCAAATCGTTTCATTTTATATCCTTTCTATCGAACACGGATCGAGGCAGCGCCTGCATCAATGGTCATATCCACTGAATTTGCTGCTGAATCAAAATCGGGAGATTGATAATATCCACCACTACGCGGGAAGCGGGATTCGTCAATTTTCAGATCTGCCGCGCCAATGGAAGCGCGGATCCGAGCAGACAGTCCATCAGGCACGATCACTTCCAGAGAGGCCGCGCCAAGATCGAGGTCCGCTTTGAAGCGGCCTTTTGAAGGCAGAGTCAATTTTGTTTCGCTCGCGCCTGTATCCAGATCCAAAGCGGTAAGGTTCATGTCACGCAGATCGATCTCTGATTTATTCGCGCCCAGATTTAAATCCAACGCAATCGGGATATTTGCATTAAGGGCAACATCCCAATCTAGGCGGGAGTATGGCCCAAAGAACGGGAAATCCACCGCGCTTTTTGCGGGTCTCATACGGACCTCAAGCCTGTCTCCATTTCGGTTCGCTTTGTGATCCATCCCGCCCGCAAAGGAACCGTGCACGATTTCATTTTCATTCGCGCCGCTATGAATTTTCAATTCACCCGCGCCGTGGCTAAGCTTGAGATCAACCGAGGATGCTGCCTGCAGATCGATGGAAGCATTCTGAGTTTCAACATTCCCGCGAAGGAAAACGCCAACGAGTACCCATGCTCCAGCACCTAGTAAGGCGATCGGCCAAAACAGATCCATGAGCGAAGCACCGTTCGGAAGTCTAACTCCCATGGCGTTGGCAAGCATCAGGCTACCTATTAGCAGAAGAACTAAACCCCAGACGAATTGATTGCGACCCATTTTATTCTCCTTTGTTACGAAACGAGCGGTAAAGTCCGCTGCCTAGAACCCAAACACCAAGTAAGATCAACAGGATCGCGGGACCAAAACTACCCAGTAATGTCCAGCCGCCAAAAAAGGAAGAAAATACGAGGAATAACACCGCGCTGATGACCATCAAATTAATGCCATGTTTAATATTATGCGCAGTATTGTCTCCGAGGATGCCTGCCAGAACGGTTCCCACGCCGACAAAGCCTGGGATGAGCGCCCACATATATGACCATGATGAAAAGTTTTCAGTAACTTGCTGATAATAGAAAATCCCGCCAAGTCCGGCGACGATCGCGGCAGGCACGGACATGCCGGGCTGACCCAGCACCAGTCCGAAAATAAAGATCCCGCCGCCGATCAAAAGCATATTAACAGGCCATCTGGTATATTGTTCGAAAATATTGTGGAACGCGGGCACACTTTTATCCATAAGAAACCACGAGCCAAGTAAAATGAGGATGACACCGAGAGCCAATTGGGAACGACCTTGTTTATTCATATTTCATTCTCCTTAATAAGATTTCAATATAAGTTTATTACTTTCTCCGGCATAATAAAGTCCTTCCAGATATACGGGTAAATGCGAAAAAAGTTGTGAGAGGAATGGCATAAACTCAAATTTTATTTACTTTCTCTACACCATTCAATCGTGGCGCGCATTGCATCTTTCAAGGAAGTCCCCTGCCAGCCGAAAGCTTTCTCAGCCTTGCTCGAATCCATGATGAACGGCTTATCCCATTCGTAGAGCATCTCCACAGATTCTCGCAAAGTTGGCATAAATAAACCCAGCATACTTAACATCATCTTGCCAGCGGCCATAAATTTGACTTTGTGACCCAGCACATCTTCCATGACCTTGACTAGATCAATTTGTGTTATGGGAGCGGGAGATGGAGTAAACCAAATTTGCCCAAGCGCTTCTTCGCGCGTTCCGAGCGTTGCCAAAAGTTTTCCAAAATCAGCAATATAAGAAAAAGTGTGCGGCTGATCTGTTCGTCCAAGCAAATTTATAGATTTTCCTTCCAATGCAGGGCGAATGGCAAAAGAGGTAACTGCTATATCATCGGGACCAAAAAAGTTGGAGGCACGCCCAATCGCGGCGCGAACTTTACCCGCGCGATGAGCTTCCATAACGGCAGTTGACATCTCAGCACGTACCTTTCCTTTTTTTGTATGTGGCTGATAAGGCAGATCCTCGCCGATAGCGTGACCGTTTGTGTCGCCATACATATAAAGATTATCGCCGACAATGAATTTCGCACCATTGGTCGAGACAGCATCAAGAATTGCTTTCTGCATTGGAGGAAATTTTTCAGCCCACTCGTGATATTGCGGCTGAGCGCATTGATATACTGCAGCTGCACCTCTGGTCACTTCAAGGTTATGTTTTGTATCGTAGGCATCGCCCTGAACAATTTCAACACCGGCAGGGATGCGAGAATCCGCTTTCCCTGAATGACTGACCATACGGACTGGTTTGCCCAATCTTATTAATTCGCGCGCCGTCCACTTACCGAGCGCGCCAGTACCGAAAATTACGTGCAATTCATTTTGTGTCATTTTAATATTCCTTGTCTGATTTTTATTTATTGACCTGTATATTGATTTACCATTGTGGCAATTTCGCGACGGAAGATCTCACCAGGGTCGGTAAAAAAAGATGGCAATTGGCCGCCCAGCTCAAGCATCACCAAGCCATGTACGCGACTCCATACAACATATGCGGTATACAAAACTTCGGTTTCGATAGTATTCCCTGTAAATTGTTTCCACGTTTCAAGCATCGACTTTAATTTGGCGGACAACTTCGCAAATCTATCCAATCGCAAATTGCCTTCGTCATAAAGAACTTGAACGGTCTCGATCAGCGGCAAAAGCGCCCAGGCAGCAGCGGGAATAGTGGTATCTTCGGGTGCAACATAATCAGAAAGCGGGGTACCAAAGATAAGTTGATAGCGCTGCGGATACTGGATTGCCCAATCACGGTATGCGATACCCAAGGCAAAAAGGAGAGTCCCACCATCTTTTTTGGGCGGATTTTCCAAAGTGAATTTTTGCGAATCCCCTAAGGAAGTGTACGCATCCACGATGAGCGCAGTGACCAGATGATCTCGACTGGGAAAATAGTTATAGATGGCGGGTGCGGTGATCTTTAACTCGCGCGCAATCGCCCGCAGGGATAAAGCGGATGCACCAAGTTCAGCGGCTTGTTTCCACGCAGTTTCCTTGATGGCCTCCTGTAAATTCGGGATCTGTTTTTTGAGTGTCGGCCTAACCATGTTGACTCCTTGTTTACTTTACAGCGTAAATATACAGTGTAAAGTAATTGTTGTCAAGGGTTATAACCAGATCTTCGAGGTCAAAAAAGCTTCGAAGATCTGGTTAGAGAATCTCTCTTACTACAATCCACTCCCCCGTTTGTTTGGGATGCTCCGCTTTTATTAATTTCCCCTGCTCCAACAATTTTTCCAGAGTGCGTTTTACAATTTCATTTTGCCAGCCAAATATTTTTGAGAGATCTTTTATTTGAGCCGCTCCGACCATGTCAAAATACAATTCCAATAATTTAGCCCGCGCCTGTGTTTCGGTGATGACTCGCGCCTGTTCGGAAAGGTCGGGGTAGTGCCGCGTGACGATTTCGTAAATATGTGAATAATTCCATGCGCCTGCTTGTGCGACTCCCACTGGCAATATTTTGAAATCCTTTTGTAATTGCACCAGAGCCTTATTGAATTCAGAATCTTTCGCGTTGGATAATTTAGCTTTCTTCCGCAAATCCAAAGTATTCAATGCGCCGTTATCCAGCAAAGTTTCGTAGACTTGTTTCGATGCTTGTGTTAAACGTCCTTCGTGATAGGCGATAAGATAATCCTCTTCGGGCGAGCCATAATTTTCAGAGAGCGCGTAAAAATACGGGGCGATTTCAAGCGAGATCATGGTCGCTTTGCCGCGCAAAATCTTGCCATAATACCAGATCTTTTTATCGAGAGCTTCATCCTTCCAGCCCCACGTGATGTGACCGGGATCATCATGCTTATCAGCGACGGGTCTTTCGCCTGCGACAGCGCCCCACAGCGACGGCAAATCAATGTCTTTGATGGGCCAAAAATAAATGAAACCGCGCGCGTTGATGAAGGTCAATGCCTGAGATGGAGATGACAGCCTTTTCGCGGGAGGCTGACCAGAGGCCCCACCTTGAGCCTGTCGAAAGGTGCGCGTACGATGTGATTGAAGTTTCTTTAAATTAATTTTTGGCATATTTACAATTGTAATGGAGTTATTTCCACGGCGCAGCGATGAGGGGCGTTTCCGCATCAGCGGCATGACCGAGATACGGCAAGCTCCAGGCCTCGGAGATCGTCTTCAAGATTGAGTAATGCGAGTAGGGCGTTTCGTCTTGAAAGTTTTCCTTTACTTGCGGAGAGATCAATACAGTTGCGATCCGCCCGCCAGCAAGTTCAGGCAGGCCACAGCAGGAGTGTGCGCCTTGTCCTTCGTCCCAAGTGATGATAATAAGGTACGGCTCGCCAGTGGACTCGAGCGCAGGAAAAAGCTTTTCGATCTGTTCCTTCAAAAATCCATCTGCGAGGTTGAGCGTGCAATCATGGGCTGAATAACAAATATCAGGAGTGATGAAGATGAAATTAGGCAAATCGTTGGCGGCTATATCAATATCCATTTGAGTCAGGGGGACAACACTCCTTTGACATCTTTCGCTATCCAGGCGGATCGGGTCAAAAAAGATGAATGGATTATGCTTTCTTACATAGCGCAACGTATTTCCTAGGAAACAAGGTTCAGGCATATCATCCTGATATGTTTTCCAGGTGCGGCCACTTTCCTCGATCAGGTCGGGCAGGCTCTGGGCATTGATATAACAATCCTGAAAATCGCAATCATCAACAAGATCAAAGGTGTCACCGCCAATCAAGGAAATATAATTTGGCAGGCTTGGATGCGTTGTTGCATAATGTTGAGTAAGCAGGGTGTAAGAACTGGCAAGCAGGTTAAAGTACACCATATCCGAGTTGCCAACAACTGTACCAAATTCCTTGTTCTCAAAAATAATGATAACAATATGTGAGAAATTCGGGACAAGAGGTACAGAAGTGGAAGTGGGCACGATGGTTGAAGTCGGCGCGGGCGTTTCGCTCGGAACTGCCACAGGCGGGAGAGTAGGTGGAAAAATCGTCGGTGCTGACTCTACCAATTTGGGTTGGCAGGCACAGACAAGAAAAGAGGCGATGATCGTCATCTGAAATATTCGATTAATTTTGTTCATGGCCTTCATTATAAAATGTTTTGATATCGCAATTCAATTTAGGTATTATTCTGGGATAATTCCAAATGGATAATTCCTGTCACCCTCGAGATGACAAGTTTAGGAGAATAAATAATGACCACAATCCGCACGCCCGCAAAAATCATCCCACGCGCTTTTCCGGGCATATCGCCAGATGAAATGCAGGAAATTATCATGAACAGCCGCATCAAAACCTATCCGCCAGATACTGTGATTTGTAAGGAAAATGAGGTGGAGTTTACCTTTTATATGATACTGGAAGGGGATTTCAAAGTTACGAAGATAATCAATAATTCGCAGGATCGTCTGTTGAAAACATTAACTGCAGGGGATTTCTTCGGCGAGATGGCATTGATCCATAACGCACCGCGCGCCGCAACCGTCACCTCGGTTACAAGCGCAACTCTTCTGGAACTGGACAAAGATGGATTCAAACGGGTTCTTAAGCATAGTCCCAGCGTATCCATGGCCATGGTCAGCGAGATCAGCAACCGTCTTCGCCAGAACGATGAGTTGACCATTGAAGATCTACGCATGCGGGCGGCGGAACTGGCAGATGCCTACCAAAGACTCGCTGAACAGGACATGGCGCGACATGAATTTCTTTCAAACGTGGCGCATGAATTACGCACGCCACTAATGGTCGCTAGTGGTTATCTTCATGCTCTCAAAAAAGGGATGGTCTCAAGCGATCAACTCGAAAACATTGTAGACACAGTGACACGTAATGTGGATCAAATCGTTACGCTCACGAATGACATTCTCTTCCTGCAGGAGATTGAATTGGTTTTACCTGAATTCCAATCTGTAAATTTGATGAAAGTGGCAGAGGAAGTTGTAAAATCATATCAAGACAAAGCGCAGGCAAAACTGGTAACGTTGACAATAAAGCACGGCCGCAACATTTCCGCCGTGCAGGGCGATAAACACTCGCTTCAACGAGCGGTCACGGCATTGGTAGACAATGCCATTAAATTTAGCAATACAAATGGAAATGTGGAAATTTATTTTTCAGAAAATGGAACGCGCGCGAGCATTTCTGTGGAAGATCACGGCATCGGCATCGCCCCGGAGATCCGTCCACGCATCTTTGACAGGTTCGCACATCTTGAAAAAAACGGAAACGAACTTTACGGTGGTCTTGGTATCGGGCTTTCCATTACAAAACAGGTCATTCAACAACATAATGGTTCGCTGGAAGTGGACAGCAAGCTGGGCATGGGAAGCAGGTTCACGATCTCACTGATGAAGTGGCAGTAAATACTACCATCAACTCATCATTTTCATCATAATAAGATCGTGCTGAAAATGGCGGATCACCACGCTGCATGTTGTGGATTCGATCAAGCAGAACGGGCAAATCTTCCACCGCTGGAAGATGTAGAATCGCTTCTTTTGTCACCCATTCAACTCCTCCCTCTTCACTGGCTTTGATCTCACCCTGAGTATTTTCCCCGCAAAAAACAAACAGACAGATTCCCGTTTCACCGGCATCCACAAAGACCGTGCCGCACAACCATAGATCTGCTGTCAGCCCCGTTTCTTCCAGCAGTTCGCGCTGCGCTGAAGCAAGCACATCCTCACCGCGCTCCACGTGACCGCCGATGCCATTGTATTTCCCCGCCCACAATCTCTTGGTCGGCGCACCTTTAATTAACAGATACTCATTCCCTTGGCGGGCAAAGATCGCCGTGCGGGGAATGAACATGTATCTATCTTTCGTTATACCCTGGTCAGATTTTGGCATAAAAAAAACGCCACAGAGATCACACAGTTCACTGAGATTTTAAGAGAATTTCTCTGTGTTCTTTGTGCGCTCTGTGGCGGAAAGAATTTATTAATCTGCTAAATCGCTGACATCTTCCGCGGCGACTTCTTCCTTCACGTAGTCCGCAAGTTTGGGCGCAATTTTCACAGTGGGGACAAATTTCTCCACGATCTGCTTTGTATCCTTCACGCCAAGCAAATTGAAAAGTTTATCAAATTGAGATTCCCAGGCCGCACCAAGTTTGGCTATTTCTTCCTCGGGCAAAGCATAGGATTTCGCTTTGAAAGCTCCAATTGCATTCTTGCGCGCCTTGTAATAGAACTGCTCATCGGTCATACCTGCTTTGCGTTCTCCCGCAGAGTTGATATCCAGCCAGGCGTACATTTCCGTTTTCAGATCGGCGGGGATATTATCATAGAACATCGTTGCAAAATTCGTGGCAAGATGAACCTCAATCGCTTCATTAGTAACAAATTGATGGAAGTTTTCTTCAGCCACAGTGGATGCGCCGTGCTGGACAGTTCCGCCCATGCTATATTCTTTGCGCGCCACGCGGCTTAAGTCTCGCAAAACATCGAAGGCGATGGTCACTTTGGCAATGGATCCATCCGCGAGAACCGTTCCGCCATGAGATGTGCCTGTCAAAACGCTGATCTTGCTCAAGCCAGATTTTCCAGGCGCAAGTTTTTTTAACGCGACATTGTAGCCATCCATGTAGGCGCGTAGTTCAGGTTCTGTTGAGTTATTCGTGCCGACTTCTCCGATCTCTCCGCCAATGGAAATGGTTACACCTTTTGGTTCGTTCTCACGGATAAAAACAGAGAGTTCCGCTGAAAGCTGGGAATTCAATGCTTGTTGTTCAGGGACGGTTGACAGCGAAATATCTACCAGAGTGGAAGTATCCACGTCAATGTTAAAGAAACCTGCTTCCATTGATTCAATTGATAGATCACGCACAGCTTTTAATTCAGCTTGTGGGTCAATTCCGTATTTCTTAGCAGAGACCTGGAAATGGTCACCTTGAATAAATACGGGACCGACAAATCCCTCGGCAATGGCGGCCGCGAAGATATTGGTCGCATACTCAGAGGGCCTCTGCGCAGTGTAGCTCATCTCGGATCGCGCAAGTTCAAAAATAAATGCACCGCCATCGATCTTCTTCGCGGCACGGAACATGGCGCACGCCGCATGATATGACAACGCTCGCAAGTTAAAAGCGGGAGTTGTAAAAGTCATGGGCGCATCACCCCGCCCGCGCGCGAGATACAATTCGTGAATGGATGCGGGGTAAATGCCCAATTCCAAAGCAGCAGAGCGGATAATGTAACGAGCCCAACCCGCAGATGAATCTGATGCGAGGGCAGACCGTTCCACCAGCTTGCCAACATTCTTCCTGAATTTCGCCGCGTCGGTCACTTTGACGGTTGCCCCATCCACTGACAAGCTGTTTTCTACAAGCTCAAGTAATTCTTTAATCTGATTTGACATTGTTTTGATACTCCTGAGAAAATAATGATGGCTTGATTATAACTGGAATTAAACGATATAATGAGCATAGTCGTGAGACGGATTAATATAACTCGCGTATATATCGGCAGGAGGCTCACATGAGTGATTTCTTTGAAAAAGTAAGTGGACAAAATGACCCGTTCAAAAAGCTGCTTTCGTACATCCCCGGTTTCAGTGGCTATATAGAGAGGCAAAACCGCCGCGATGCAGACAAAATTCTGCGCGATACAGTTGCGCGCCGCTTTGAGGAACTTTGGGGACGGGCTTCAAACCTGCAGGTTGAAATTGTCAACAATGGCATGATCAAATATATGGATGATATGGAAAGAGCCGCGCTTGCACTGCGTACCTTCATAGACAAAATTTCCAGAGCTGCACGTGGATACTCCGGCGTGTTCGATGCCACCAAGATCAATGAGAAAGAACTTGAAGCGATCTATCAATTCGATGTCGCATTCTTCACTCTGGGTGATCAAGTGAGCGGCGCGCTTGATAACGTGGAAGCCAGCCTCGGCGACGAAGCTGCCCTGCCGGCCGCCATCCGCAACCTGATATCTCTTACCCGCCTGGCCGTGGAAACCTTTGAGCGCCGCTCTGAGGTTGTTACTGGAAGCGGACAATAAATTTATCGTCATTGCGAGGCGTGGAACGATGAAGCAATCTCCCATTACCATGAGGTTGCTTCATCGGGAAGAACGCCCTTCCCGCAACGACATATAAAATATTATGTGGCACGAATACACCAACGCAACATCCATTGATCAAGTCATAAATATTTTAGGGGAGAAAAAAGAGCGCGCCCGCGTTATCGCTGGCGGGACTGACCTCATTCTCGAACTCGAGCGCGGAGTCCGCAAAGGGCTTGAAACGCTCATTGATATAACACGCATCCCAAAGCTGGGTCAGATCACAATTGACGAAGACGAAGTCATTCATCTTGGGCCGCTCGTCACCCACAACGATTGCGCCTCATCCAAACTGATCCGTGCACGCGCATATCCCTTGGCGCGCGCTGCGTGGGAAGTAGGCGCACCGCAAATCCGCAATCGTGGCACCATCGCCGGCAACCTCATCACAGCCTCACCCGCGAACGACACCATCACGCCGCTCATGGCACTCGGTGCAAGCGTAACCTTACAATCCATTCGAGGCGAACGGACAATTGCATTAAACAAATTCTACACAGGCGTTCGCAAAACCGTCATGCAGGTTGATGAAATGCTGGTGGATATTTCATTTCCCGCTTTGACAATTACACAGCGCGGGATTTTCGTCAAACTCGCATTGCGACGCGCCCAAGCCATCTCACTCGTCAACGCAGCGATCATTCTTAATTTGAAAGCTGATACCGTCAAATCAGCAGTCATCACGCTGGGGGCAGTCACCCCCACCATCGTACACGCCGAAGAAGCGGAAAAATTCCTCGCGAAGAAAAAACTCAACGAGAAAAATATCACCCGCGCCGCGGAACTCGCCATGCAAGCCGCGCATCCCATAGACGACGTGCGCGGGTCAGCCGCATATCGCAGTGAAATGGTGCGCGTCATCACCATGCGCGGACTGACCGCGATCCGTGACGGAAACGAACAAGCTGGAATGCCAAAGCGACCAATCCTCTTGGTTGGGAAAACGCAAAAGACAAAAGGCGGATGGCATAGCGCGGATAGATTCCCAGATTCACCGATCGAAACAACCATTAACGGAAAAAACTATTCCTTCAACAGCGGGCACAGCAAAACATTATTGCGCCTGCTCCGCGAAGAGGGAATGTTGACCGGCACAAAAGAAGGCTGCGCCGAGGGTGAATGTGGAGCATGTACGGTTTTTCTGGATGGCAAAGCTGTAATGGCCTGTCTTGTCCCTGCGCCGCGCGCGCATGGCGCTGAGATATCAACAGTTGAAGGACTCTCAAAAGGCAGCAAACTTCACCCGGTGCAGAAAGCCTTTGTTGAAAATGGCGCAGTCCAATGTGGATATTGCACGCCGGGCTTCATCATGTCTGGTGCAAAATTACTGGAAGAAAAAGCCAATCCGACACACAACGAGATCGAACAAGCCATGACCGGAAATCTATGCCGATGCACGGGATATTACAAAATCGTAAAAGCAATTGAAGGTGCGAGCAAAACAAAATAAAATAAGAGGTATCCAATGGGTAAATATTCAACTTCTTCAAGAAGGCCACCGCCCAAACCAAAAGCGGAGGGACCTCACGCTATCTGGCGCGGCATCGGCTGTTTGATGATGCTGATCATTCCGGCAATTTCCATAGCAGCGGGTTACGCGACGATCAACTACGCGATTGAAAAAAGATGGGCTATTCCATATCAATTAACGGGCGCTATGCGTCTGCCTGATTTCTTTTATAAATCAACTGGCTTAATACAAGTTTTGGGTCCACTCACTAAAATACCAAATTTATACGCCCACGCAGCTGCCAGCGTTTTGTATATGATAATGATCACAGGCGTTATTTCGGTAATTTACGCCGTAGTTTATCGAATTATGGGCCCGTCACGTTACGGCCCAACCGATGCGCCTCCCCCAAAAATAAAAACCAAACGATACACTCGATAGGAACCTATGTCACATCACTCTGTCGGCAAATCACTTCCACGCATTGACGCACGAGATAAAGTCACCGGTACAACGCTTTACTCCGGGGACTTGCAAATCAGCGGTATGCTGCACATGAAGCTCCTCTTCGCCGAGCGTCCTCATGCGCGCGTATTAAACATTACCACTAATAAAGCAGAAAATGCGGCAGGGGTCGTCGCTGTTTATACCGCAAAGGATGTACCGCTCAACGAATATGGTTTACAGATCCCAGATCAACCGGTGCTCTGCGGCCCCGGCTCGAGCAAACCCTACACAGATATCGTCCGCTTTGTAGGAGATCAAGTCGCGGTTGTGGTAGCCAGGACAGAGGTCGAAGCGGAAGCGGCTGTGAAATTGATCGAAGTGGAGTATAAAGACTTACCGCTTCTTTCCAACCCGACAATTGCTCTGCGTCCCGATGCGCCAATACTCCACCCCGACAGAGGCGACACGAATGTCTGTGTCCATTACAAAATCCGCAAAGGTGATCTGGATGAAGCTTTCGCCAAAGCAGATGTGATCGTGGAAGGTGAATATCACACGCCCGTACAGGAACACGCCTACCTGCAACCTGAAGCGGGACTCGCTTATATTGACGATGAAGGCCGCATCACGATCGAAGCTGGCGGACAATGGACTCATGCTGACCGCGAAACCATTGCCCACTCGCTCGGCTTGCCCGAGGAAATGATCCGCGTCATCTACCCGGCCATCGGCGGCGCATTTGGCGGACGGGAAGATATGTCTGTTCAGATCGTGCTGGCGCTGGCGGCGTGGAAACTTAAACAACCAGTGAAGATCATCTGGTCACGGCGCGAATCCATGATCGGTCACGGCAAACGACACGCAGTTTCCATCAAAGCAAAATGGGGCGCGACCAAAGACGGAAAATTGATCGCCGCTGAAAACGAATTGATCGGTGACGGCGGCGCATATATGTACACATCCAATAAAGTACTTGGCAACGCCGCCATCACATCCACCGGGCCATATTTCATCCCAAATGCAAAAGTGGATGTCTTCGGTGTTTACACCAACAATGTTCCCGGCGCAGCCTTCCGCGGATTTGGCGCACCGCAAGCGTTATTCATGGCCGAATCGCAAATGAACAAACTCGCAGAAAAACTTGGGCTTGACCCAATTGAGTTTCGGTTAAAGAACGCTCTGCGCGATGGCGACTTGATGAGCTTTGGTACGCCTGTACCAAGCCAGGTCAGCATTGTGCAATGCATCGAAGCTGCACGCGATCAATTCAAGTGGAAGAAAGCAAAAAAGAAGAATTCAAAACCACACCTTGCACGCGGACACGGCTTCGCGGCCGGATTCAAAAATGTGGGATTCTCATTTGGATATCAGGAAAATTGCTGGTCAAAAGTGGAGATCCACGGAAACGGCAAAATGGATCGTGTGATCGTCCATCAAGCCGGCGCAGAAGTTGGCCAAGGCTTGCATACGGTCATGATCCAAATGGCGGCGCACGTGCTGGGCGTTTCAGAAAATAAAGTAGAGATCAGAACATCCGATTCAGCCACGCAGGGAAATTCCGGTTCAGCGTCAGCATCGCGTCTTACTTTTATGGCAGGCAACTCTGTCAAAGGCGCGGCGGAAGCGGCTTTGACAAAATGGAATGCGGAAGAAAGACCCGCCATTGCGGAATTCAAATATCTCGCGCCGCGCACAACTCCCTTCGATCATGAGACTGGATATTCAACACCCAATTTTGCTTACGCGTATGTCGCTCAGGCCGCCGAAGTGGAAGTGGACACAGAGACTGGTCACGTGCGTGTCATTCGTATCGTCTCTGCTGACGATATTGGCAAGGCAATAAATCCGGAACTTGTGATCGGTCAAATTGAAGGCGCGATCGTTCAAGCGCATGGATACGCAGTTATTGAAGATTACAAGACCAAGGATGGGCGCGTGCTGACCGATCAATTAAGTACCTATCTCATCCCAACGATTTTGGATATTCCCGAATCAGTTGAATCGGTTCTGGTTGAAATCCCCGACCCGAATGGTCCCTGGGGAGCGCGCGGACTGGGCGAACTTCCATTCCTGCCCGTTGCTCCAGCGATCGCAGCCGCGATCCACGACGCGACTGGGGTTTGGATCAGTGAATTCCCATTCACGCCAGAGCGTGTTTTACGCGCGCTTGGAAAAATAAAATAGTTTACAAAGACCTGACAGGTTTCATTTACTGGAAGCCTGTCAGATCTGCCTATTTTTATGCCCTTCCCCTTTTTAGGTGAAACCCAAGAATTAAACGAGCTCACTCGCCGCACGGCGAGTGGATCTTTCATAACGCTTGCCGATGGCGTCACTCATTACCAACTTGGCGGACCAGTAAATGGAAAAACAGTTGTGCTGGTACACGGGTTCTCCACCCCGTATTTTATTTTCGACACGACTTTTGATTTTTTGGTTCACTCAGGCTTTCGCGTATTACGCTATGATCTTATCGGGCGGGGGTTTTCCGATCGTCCACACGTCAACTATAATATTCAGCTCTTTGTAAAACAACTCAAAGACCTGCTGGACGCTCTCGAACTCAAAGACATTAACCTGATCGGACTTTCCATGGGCGGACCGATCACAGCGTCTTTCATTAGCAAATATCCGCATTATGTCAGCAAACACATCTTGATCGATCCGGCGGGCGCAAAACGAACTGAACTCTTGTGGATACTCAAAGCTGCGAAACTGCCCCTTGTCGGCGAGCTGGCATTCGGTCTGTTTGGAAGCGGGAATATGATCAAAAATATTGCGAAGGATTTGTTTGATCCCCAATCGGTAGAATATTTTCAGGATCAATATAAAATCCAAATGGAATACAAAGGATTCAAACACGCTATTTTATCCACCATGAGAAACAATATGCTAGAGTCTTTTTTTGAAACCTATACCCAGGTTGGAAATTTGCAAAAACCCACACTGCTTTTTTGGGGAAGGAACGACAAGACTATACCGTTTGAAAATAGCAAAATCATTCTGAAAGCAGTGCCGCACGCGGAATTCCACGCCATTGAAAACTGCGGGCATATTCCACATTACGAAAAACCTGAGATCGTAAACCCGATCCTGTTGGAGTTTTTATCGAAATGAACAAACAAGAAATTCAACCCTCTCCTAAGGGGTTTTCTTTTTCTGCGCGAGAAATTCTAATGTACAACAAGATCAAGAATTTCATTTATCGAAACAGGCACAGCATCACGGTTTTTATATTGCTTAACACAGCCTGCCTGGTCTGCATTTTGCTTGTAGCAGCAAGAGTGGCCTACACCGATTCGAGGCGGCACACAGGGCTTATCTGGAATCTCTTCCTCGCCTGGATACCATTTATCCTGGCATACGTCGCTCACGCATTCTCCTGGAAGCGTATCTGGGTATATTTTGTCATGCCGCTTATCGCGTTTCTTTGGTTGATCTTCTATCCAAACGCGCCGTACATGCTCACAGACCTGCAAGATCTGGCCCGGGCTGGCGGTGTGGGCGCTCCGCTCTGGTATGATGTCCTGATCGTAGTCTGGTGCTCCTGGACAGGCACACTGCTCGGTGTAATATCGCTTTATCTAATGCAGGATATCATCATACGGACATTTGAACGCTGGGTAGGCTGGATATTTGTCTTGGTAATATCCGCCTTGAGCAGTTTCGGAATTTACATTGGGCGTTTTGTCCGTCTGAATTCATGGGATATTCTGCAAAATCCCGCTGAGACAACCATGGAAATCCTCGGGCTCGTGATCGACCCAAGTATGCGCCTTGCCGCCTTTACCATCCTGTACACATTCTTCTTCCTCTTTATTTTCGTGTTGTTGTATTCTTTCAGTCATATGCTGCAGGAACAGGCTATCAGGGCTCAAAGCACGCCCGAACAACTTGCAGTTACTCAGCCAAAACAAATTCGTTAATGCCTCATTACCCATAGGAAATTATATGATCCCACTCATTCTCATCCGCGGCGGCGGCGACCTTGCAAGCGGAGTAGCTTTGCGTTTATATCGGACAGGTTTTCAAACCGCCATACTTGAATTGGAAAAACCCCTGACAGTTCGCCGTAACGTTGCGTTTTCTCAGGCAGTCTATGAGGGTACGTACACTTTGGAGGGTGTCACGGCACGTCTCGTCTCGCCAGACCAGCTTCAAGATGCATTGGATGCGGATGAAATTCCAGTGTTGATCGACCCTAATGCGACCATCCTGCGCAACCAATTCCTGACGAGTCCACGCTCCACTTTTGTAATTGACGGGCGACTATTGAAATCTGTACCCGAACCTTTAGACACGGATGTAGCACTTCATATCGGGCTTGGGCCTGGATTCTGCGCAGGCGAGAATTGTCACGCTGTTATAGAAACCCGCCGCGGTCACACCTTGGGAAGAGTCTACTGGACTGGCTCCGCGCAAGCTGACAGCGGACAACCCGAAGGCGATCCGAACCGTGTTTTACGTGCGCCACATAATGGCACATTGACTGCTTTCGCCAAGATAGGCGATCACCTCGAAGAAGATCAACTCATTGCTGAGATTCAATCTGAAAATGAAAATCTGAAATCGGAAATTATCAGTCCATTCGCAGGTATCCTACGCGGACTGATTCATCCCAGCGTTGATGTGACCAAAGGCATGAAGATCGGCGATGTCGATGCGCGCGACGATCCTGCTTTATGCAACCTTGTCTCAGAGAAGGCAATGGCAATCGCAGGCGGTGTGTTGGAAGCCTTGGTTATATTTACAAACGACGCATCAAAGCGAGAGCAATAGCAGGCATGAATCTCCTGCGCGCGTCCCGGCTTGTCGCCCGCCCTACCTTCCCAAAATCAGTATTTGAGGAAGGAGGAGCGCAGGTTATAAGCGTAGTTGGCGCGGGCGGAAAAACCACCGCCATATTTCAACTCGCGCAGCAACTCATTGAAAGCCAACAAAAGGAATCGGCGGTGATCGTAACCGCCACAACTCACCTTGGCCAGTGGCAAATCCCGCTGGCCGATCATCACATCATCGCAACTGATCCAAATGATCTGAAAAATATCCCGCCGCGCGGAATTACACTCATCACAGGCGGGATTGAAGATGACAGAACAAAACCTATAAACCAATCCACCCTAAGCTGGATCCACAAAAATAAAAATATTCCACTGCTGATAGAATCGGACGGGTCACGCCGAAAATCACTGAAAGCGCCTACCGAACACGAACCTGCCATTCCTGAATTTTCTGATACTGTCATTGTCGTCGCGGGGTTGAGCGCCCTTGGCAAACCGCTAAATGATGAGCATGTTCATCGCGCTGAAATATTTTCAGAACTAAGCGGCTTACCCATAAATCAACCGATCACGCCAGACACAATTACGCGTGTACTCACGCATCCACAAGGCGGACTAAAGAACATCCCCATCACCGCACGGCGCGTTATTTTGCTTAATCAAGCCGACACCCCTGAACTTCAATCCATTGGCGGAGGGATGGCGCACAAGCTGCTCGACCATTTTGACTCTATCATTGTTGGAGCACTACAACATTCACATGTTCAAACGTTTGAACATTGCGCAGGAGTTATTCTCGCCGCAGGAGAATCATCCCGGTTTGGGTCGCCGAAACAATTGCTGGATTGGAAAGGCAAGCCATTCGTGCGACAAGTTGCTGAAACCGCGCTTCAAGCAGGACTTTGGCCTGTAGTAATCGTCACAGGCAGTCAGACCGCTGAAATAGAATCTGCGCTAAGCGGACTGCCTGTTCGCATTATTTATAATCCGCATTACGCGCAGGGACAAAGCACATCCATTCGAGCTGGGATAAACGCATTGCCGCAAAATACAGGCGCTTCTGTTTTCTTATTAGCAGATCAACCACAAATTCCAGTTGACGTGATCCGCGCGCTGGTTGAGTCACATACACGTGAAATGCAATCCATCCTCGCGCCGCTGGTACTGGAAGAGCGCCGTGCTAATCCTGTGCTATTTGACCGGGACGCATTTCCTGATCTTCTCCAACTCACGGGTGACGTTGGCGGCCGCGCGATCTTTGACAAACACCGCGTGGAATATCTGCCCTGGCACGATGATATTTTATTATTCGATGTGGATAAGCCCGAAGACTATCAACGATTAAAGGATATGGTATGAGCATTTCAGCCATCCTCCTTGCGGCAGGACAATCCAAACGCATGAGACGGCCCAAGATGCTTTTGCCGTGGGGAAATACGACAGTGTTGGGTAAGGTCATCGAGACGATTCATAATGCTGGCATTAATGATATTCTCGTTGTAACCGGCGGGGCAAAAAACGAAGTAGAAAAACTCATCGCCAATTACGAATTACGAACCGCATATAACCAAAATTATGCTAACAACGAAATGCTGGCATCCATTCAACTTGGACTGCAAGCACAAAAACCCGAAGCGCAGGCAACTCTTATTTGCCTCGGCGACCAACCCCAGGTTGAGGAAAGAAGCGTGCGGATCGTATGCGAAATGTTCCTCGCAAACAAATCCAGCATTGTCGTGCCGAGTTATCAAATGCGGCGCGGACACCCATGGTTGATCGCGAGAGAATTTTGGGAGGAGGTTTTGCAAATGCGTGCGCAAGAATCGATGCGCGAATTCTTGAATAATCACGGGAAGGATATTTTTTACATCGAATATGATTCACCCAGCATCCTGCAAGATCTCGACACTCCCGAAGACTACTTGAAACACAAACCGAAATAGCCGATTGACAATCTATCTCACAAAAGATAAACTCGATTTCATCCCAATTCAGGAGCACCCCGTGAAATATTACATCATTGTTAATCCAACATCAGGCCGCGGACTTGGCGCGAAGTCCATCCCGCAAATCGAATCCAGCCTGCTCGCGAGTGCGTTGGATTTCACACTTGTACAAACGGAACGTGTATGGCACGCCGCTGAACTTGCTGAAAAAGCGGTGCGCGATGGCTACGATGTAATTGTTTGCGCGAGCGGTGATGGAACCATCAACGAAGCCATCAATGGGATCATGAAAGCGCGCAAAGATGGATTTACAAAAACTGTTTTCTCTGTGCTAAGTATTGGCACAGGCAATGACTTTGCGGGAGGTACCGGCATCCCCACAAATTTGAACGAGAGTTTGAAATCACTTGTCGCGAACAAACGCAGAAAAATTGATATCGGTCTTGTAAAGGGCGGTGATTTTCCCGAAGGCAGATATTTTGGCAACGGCATCGGTGTCGGTTTTGACGCAGCCGTAGGCAACGAAGCCATCAAAGTCCGCTGGACGCGCGGCTTGCTGGCGTATCTGATCGGCGTGATCAAAACCGTTTTTCTTTATTACAATCCGGCGCGGGTTGAAATTATTTTGGACGACAAGGAAACCATCAATCAAGTTTCGTTGATGATCTCCGTCATGAACGGAAGGCGCATGGGCGGTGGCTTTCAGATGGCCCCCGAAAGCAAACCTGATGACGGGCTCTTCGATCTGTGCATCGCTGAGACCGCGTCGAAAGGGCGCATCCTTCAATTGATCCCCCACTTTCTGAAAGGGACACAAGCGAGTCAACCAGAAGTGAAGATGCGGCGCGCCAGTAAAATTTCGATCAAGTCATTGGATAAGACATTCCCCGCCCACGCAGACGGAGAATTCATCTGCCTGAATGGTTCAGCCTTGACACTGGAATTGCTCCCGTCTGAATTGGAAATTATCTGCGCATGAGCGCACGCCTCAAAATATATTCAAGACTACTCGACCTCCACTCAAACAAATAAAATGTACTTGCTCATCAACTTCATTATCCGAGTTTATACACGCATCACCTGTCGGTTGGACATGCCCGACCTGGGCCAATTTCCATCGCACGGACCGTTGATCGCCATCTCGAATCACACGGGAACACTCGAAGTGCCATTAATCTTTGCCCACCTCCAACCGCGCAAGTTGACAGGCTGGGCAAAAATAGAATCATGGGACAACTGGTTCCTGCGCTGGGTCTTTGGGATATGGGGTGCGATTCCCATTCGCCGCGGAGAAGCTGATATGCATGCGCTCAAAGCGGCGTTACACGCGCTGGAAAACGGAATGATCTTTGGGCTTGCTCCAGAAGGAACACGCAATTACAACGGAATCCTTAAACGCGCACTGCCAGGCGCAGTTATCATCGCGCTTCATTCAGGTGCGCCCATTATTCCGATTGCTCATTGGGGTGGGGAAAATTTCCTGCAGAATCTCAAACACTTCAAGCGGACTGATTATCACGTCCGCATCGGCGAACCTTTCAAATTGAAAGTTGAAGGTTTGAAAGTTACAGGTGAAGTCCGCCAGCAAATTGTGGATGAGATGATGGTGCAGATCGTAAAATTATTGCCCGAGAAGTATCACGGCGAATATGCTGATACGAATAAGTGGACGGAAAAATATATTCAAAAAGAAACGACCTGAGCAAGTCGTTTCTTTTTTAGAATTTATATTGATATAAATTCGTTTCGCGTTGCTTAAACCCCAACCGCTGATACAACCGATTCGCCGCTGCCCGCATTGGATTGCAAGTAAGTGAAATATTGGTTGCGCCTTTTTCGCGTGCGACTTCGATGGCTCGATTCATCAACGCTTCACCAACTCCCTCTCCGCGTGCTGAGGTATCCACGATGACATCTTCGATGATGGAGCGGATTCCTGTCGGTACGCGGTAGACGGTCAGAGTGAGTGCGCCTACGATCTCGCCATGCTCGTTGCGAGTCACCATCAGCGTGGTACACGAATCTCGGACGAGAGCAGTCAGGTCGTTTAGAGAAGGCGGTGGATTGCTATTGCTATTTGTCAATTGAGGAATTAAACGCTGAAATGCACCGCGAAGTTCTTCATCCGCCTGAGTTACGATATCAATTTGCATTTGGTTTCTTGGGTATCACGCTCAATATCAAATAATATCCAACATAAAGAAACGATGCCCAGACAACCCATTTTGGATGATCGGGATATTGAATCAATCCCCAAATACCAACTGCCCCATAAAGATATGTGAGGCCAAGTGTAAGCGTCCGCAAATACGTGCTGCGGGTGGGATAAATATATTTAATCGGAATGAAAACCATAATATTGAACAGCATCAAAAAACCAAAATTTACCCATTGCGGTAAATTCATCAAGAGCATATAAAGCGCAGCAACATTCCAATAGGATGGGAAACCCTTGAAGTGATGATCGTTGGTCTTGGCGTCGGTTTGTGTGAATTGATACGCTGAGGTTAACAAAATGGAACTCGCTGACAACAGGCGTACACTATCAGGCAGGACGTTCGTATTAATCATCAAAAACAGTGCGGGTACCATGACGTAATTTAAATAATCAAGAATATTATCTAGCAGTGCGCCATCAACACCATTGGCATATTTTTTCACGTCCGCCCAACGTGCCAGCGTCCCGTCGAAACCATCCACCAGCATGGCGATGACCATCCAGACGATCATCATCTTCCAGTCTTTTTCGAAAATGGACAGGATCGCGAGTAATCCAAACACTGCGCCTGTGGCAGTAAAAAGATGCACGCCCCACGCGGCGATCACGCGAAAAATATTTGGCTTATTTTCTAAAAGTGTCATGGTTATCCTTTGGTTAGTAAGAGAACAGGAAAACAGGTATATGAAATTATACAATTAAAAAGACTTCGGAAGATTTCAAACTTCCGAAGTCTCATCTTTTTAGCTGACTTTTCTAACTCCAATTTTTACCTTTTCTCCTTCAAACTCATCTTCCACAATAGATGATTTCTCCGGGGGCATTGCAAAGGACAAATTGGATGTGAGTGTTTCAGATGTGATGTAATCCTTGTGTGCTTCAATAGCAGACCGAAGCCCTGTTGTGGCCTCGATGAACATTTCTATGCGATCAGCGACATCCAACTCGGCGGCCTTGCGCAGATCCTGCACACGACGGACGAATTCACGCGCCAAGCCTTCCTGCGCAAGTTCAGGCGTCAGATCAGTGACGAGGGCCGCGACATAAGCGCCTTCTTCTGCCACTGCGAAACCTTCCTTTGCCATCGCCTTGACTTCGACTTCATCAGCCAAAATATTATATGTTTCGCCGCCTGCGTCCACCACAAGCGCCCTGCCTGAGTGAAGAGTCTTCGCGACTTCTTCTGCATTCATAATGAGGATGGCTTTTTGAATGGCGGGATATTTATTGCCATATTTTTGTCCGAGCTGCTTCGGCAATGGCTTGGCAGAGTGAGTCAATGCTTCAGTGGATGCGTCCAGCAAACGGACTTGCTTCACGTTGAGTTCATCCGCGATGACTTCGGCGTAGGTTGAGACTGCTTTGCGTTCTGCAGGAGTGCTGACCGAGAACGCAGCAGAAGCCAACGGCTGACGCACTTTGCGATTCGCCTTTTGGCGGGCGGAATGTCCGAGCGAGACGAGACGCATAACCAATTGCATTTCGCGATTGAGCGTTTCATCAATAAATTCTTCCATTGTCTCAGGCCAGTCAGCGAGATGCACAGACTCGGGGGCGGTCTCATCCACAGAACGGACAAGGTTCTGATACAACTCTTCCGCAAAGAACGGCATGGCAGGCGCAAGTAATTTTGCCACGGTTGTCAACGCGGTGTAGAGCGTGGAGTACGCGCCTTGCTTATCAGTGCCTGAGTCATTCTTCCAAAAGCGGCGGCGTGAGCGGCGTACATACCATGTTGAAAGTTGCTCCACAAATTTCTCAACAGGACGCGTGGCATTTAACACGTCATAGGTTTCATATGCCTGAGTCACGTCACGGACGAGCACATTCAGTTCTGAAAGCAACCAGCGATCGAGATCGTTCGTTGGCGCAGTGACAGTCAATGCTTGAGGGTTGTCGAGATTGGCGTATGTCACAAAGAATGAATACACGTTCCAAAGCGTAAGTGTAAAACTGCGGATCACGTCCCCAACCAGGTCGGCGGAGAAGCGGCGTTCCTGTCCAGGAGGTGATGCGGTGTAGAGATACCAGCGCAAAGCGTCGGCGCCGTGTACATTTAAGACATCCCAGGGCTGAACAATGTTTCCCAAAGACTTCGACATCTTGCGCCCTTCGGCATCCTGAATGTGACCAAGGCAGATGACATTCTTGAATGAAACTTCATCATTGAGCAAGGTACTGATGGCATGCAGTGAATAGAACCAACCGCGAGTTTGATCCACGGCTTCGCAGATGTAATCCGCTGGATATTGGCGGGCAAATTGTTCCTGATTTTCAAATGGATAATGCCACTGGGCAATAGGCATGGATCCAGAATCAAACCAGACATCGATCAAGTCTGGTACGCGAGTCATTTTTCCGCCGCAGTTGACGCACTTCCATTGAACTTCATCCACGTATGGGCGATGTAAATCCAATTCGCTTAAATCCCTGCCAGCTTTTTCGGAGAGCTCCGCCACAGAGCCCACGCACTCGCGATGAGTGCAATCCACGCACTCCCAAACAGGAAGCGGCGTGCCCCAATATCGTTCGCGCGAAAGCGACCAGTCAATATTATTTTCAAGCCAGTTGCCAAAACGTCCGCTCTTAATGTGATCGGGAACCCAGTTGATGGTGTTGTTCAATTCAACAAGGCGGTCACGATGAGCGCTGGTGCGGATGAACCAAGAGTCGCGCGCGTAATACAAAAGCGGAGTATGACAGCGCCAGCAGAACGGGTACGTGTGTGTATATTTCTCGGTGCGGAATAATAATCCACGCGCATCCAGGTCCTGGATGATGAGCGGATCAGCGTCCTTGACAAAGACTCCTCGCCAGGGAGTGACCTCAGGGATGAATGTTCCGTCGGGCAAGACGGTCATCAACACTGGCAGGTCATGCTCCTTTGCCAGTTGCATATCTTCCTGGCCAAAAGCAGGAGCGATGTGTACAAGGCCAGAGCCATCATCAGTGGTGACGAAATCACCAAGGGCCACAAAATGCGCGGGTTTATCTGGAGGCAGAAAAGTAAAGAGTGGATGATATTTCATGCCCTTTAATTTCTTGCCTTTGAAAGTTTCCAAAACTTTTACTTCTTCATCCTTGAATAATTTTTCAACCAAAGACTTGGCGAGGATGAGTTTCTCTTTTGTACCGCCGTTATCGCGCTCGATAGTCACATAATCTACATTGGCGTGCGCGGCGACAGCGACGTTGCCGGGTAGGGTCCAAGGGGTAGTCGTCCACACTAATAACGAAGTGTCCGGTTTATCTACCAGCGGCATGCGAACAAAAACCGAAGGGTCGGATACTTCCTCATAACCGAGAGCAACTTCATGGTCAGAAAGAGGCGTGCCGCAGCGCGGGCAATAAGGGACAACCTTGTAGCCCTTGTAAAGCAAATTTTTATCCCAGAAGTTTTTGAGGATCCACCAGACCGATTCCATATATTCATTTTCGTAGGTCACATATGCGGTTTCCAAGTCAACCCAGAAGGCGATGCGGTCTGTCAGACGTTCCCATTCTTGAATATAAGTAAAGACAGAGTCTTTACATAGCGCGTTGAATTTATCTATGCCATATTCTTCGATCTGCTGTTTGTTGTTGAAACCAAGTTGTTTCTCAACCTCGATCTCAACGGGCAAGCCGTGCGTATCCCAACCGCCGCGACGAGAGACGTGATAACCGCGCATGATCTTGTAGCGTGGAAACATATCCTTGAAGGCGCGTGCCAACACATGATGAACACCCGGGCGTCCATTCGCAGTGGGAGGTCCTTCATAAAATACATACTCGGGTTTCCCTTTGCGCTGCTCAACTGTCTTCTTGAAAACATCCTGTTTTTTCCATAATTTCAGAATGTTTTCTTCCATCGAAGACACATCCAGCCTTGGTAATACCGATTTAAAAGTCATTCCTACCTCCAGTGTTCACAAGTTATCAGGTTTGCCCGCTTCAACGTTCAGACCTGTAAACGGCCTATCTCTAAAAAATAAAAGCTCCCGTCTCAATGCAGAGACGAGAGCCATGCTCACGCGGTACCACTCTGATTCCCGTCTCGCGACAGGTGCTCAACCAAAGACAATTATCTTTGTTCCCGCATAACGTTGGGCTAACGGCTCTCTTACTTTTAGTGAGAAACTCGCTAATTTCAGTTCACTGCTCCGAGATGATTTTCAATTTGTTTTGTTAATCTGTCTCTCACCTGTCACAGACTCGCTGGCAACAATCACGCAAATTTACTCGTTCTCATCAATGCTTTTGATTGGCAGATTATACTCAGGTCAAACACAAACGGCAAGACGCAAACTCAACTAAATTCCGTACCAAAATTCGCATTGACGGTTTATTGTCAGACAGGTATAATCTTTTCTCGGCATTATTTCAACTAGTAGGAGTATAACCATGACAACACCCGACAGCGCGCCTTCCGTAGCGCTTGAACCAAAAACAAAACTTAGCGGAAAAATATTGAAGACAACACTCGCGGGGGCGCTTGTGGACATCGGCCAAAGTGTTCCTGGCGTGATTCACATTTCACAGCTCCAACAAGAAGCAGTCAATAAAGTGGAAGATGTTGTCAAGGAAGGCCAAACTGTCGAAGTTTGGGTACGTCGTGTTAAGAAAGACCGCGTCGAACTAACCATGATCGAACCGCTCGGATTCGAGTGGAAAGAGATCGTGCCTGACATGATCGTGAAAGGCAAAGTTGTTCGGATCGAAACTTATGGCGCATTCGTAGATTTCGGTGCAGAACGCCCCGGCTTGATTCATGTCAGCGAACTCACCCGCGGATATGTCAAGACCGCCAGTGAAGTGGTAAAAGAAGGCGAAGAGATCGAAGCGAAAGTATTGGATGTCGATCGCCGCAAACGCCAGATCCGCTTGAGTATGAAAGCGCTTCAGCCGGAAATTGTTGAAGAAGTCAAACCTGAGCGCGAAGAGCGCAAACGAACTCCTGGCGGTGGCACAGCTGACAAGCGCAAACCGAAAGGTAAAAAACAGGAAGAAGATTTCCAAGTAGAAGTGGAAGTATCAACCGAGCCGCAATATACTGCTATGCAGATGGCATGGCAGGCAGCTCTTGATCGCTCCAAAGGCCACAGCAAAGTCCGACCAAAGTCATACAAATCTGCGACGGAAGAACAGGAAAAACTTTTCAACCGTACTCTTGAAAAAAGAGTTTCAAGTAGCTAAATCAAAAAGAGCGAGTTCATAACTCGCTCTTTTTGATTCTTATTATATCGACATCAAAAGACTTCCACCCCGCGAAGACCCGTCCTATTTGTTAAACTCACTTTTCAAAAAAGATTCCATAAAGTTATTCAAATTCCCATCCAACACAGATTGCGTATTCCCCATTTCAAATTCTGTGCGATGATCCTTGACCATTTGATAGGGATGTAAAACATACGAGCGGATCTGACTGCCCCACTCGGCTTTTGTATATTCACCACGCAGGATCGCGCGCTCTTCATCTCTTTCCGCTGTCCGCAATTCGAGCAAACGTGCGCGCAGGATATTCATCGCAAACTCACGGTTCTGAGATTGTGATCTTTCATTCTGACAAGTGACAACAATTCCAGTTGGGATGTGCGTCAAACGCACTGCTGTGGCATTCTTCTGAACATTTTGCCCGCCTGCGCCTGAGGAACGAAACACATCCAATTTTATATCCCCCGGATTAATATCAATATTTGCCTCCTCCATGGACACCTGCGGCAAAACTTCGATCAGCGCAAAAGATGTATGTCTGCGATGCGCAGCGTCAAATGGAGAAAGACGCACCAGACGATGAACTCCTTTTTCCGAGCGCAAATATCCAAACGAATATTGACCGCTTATCGCGATGGTTATACTTTTTGTGCCTGCTTCTTCACCAGGTGAAAAATCCAAAATATCAGTGGTAAATCCCTGGTCTTCCGCCCAACGCAGATACATGCGCTGAAGCATGGCCGCCCAATCCTGCGAATCCGTTCCACCTGCGCCGGCGTGAATCGCGAGGATTGCGTCATCGTGATCGTACGGGCCGGAGAGCATGGTGGTGAAGGCGCGTTTTTCAAGATCAGATTCAAGTTTCGCGATCTCAACTTCCAATTCGCCGCGCATCGATTCGTCATCGAGCTGCGACAACTCGGTCAGATCATGAAGATGCTGTTTAATAGAATTCCACGATTCGACCTCATTACGCAAACTTGCGACGGTCTTCATCACACGCTGGGCGTTCGTCGAGTTATTCCAAAAATCCGGATGCTCCGCATCTTTTTCAAGTTGTGCTAATTGAATTTCCTTGCCCAGCAAGTCAAAGACGCACCAATAGTTGTTGAGTCAGGTCATTCGCGGCCTGCAAACGATTATTCAAATCTTGCATGATAACTCCTACGTGTTGGATAAAATACCATCGACAAAAGCGTTAGGGTCAAAGGGTTGCAGATCTTCAGGCTGTTCGCCCAAGCCAGCAAATAAAATCGGCAGACCTAATTCACGTTGAATGGCAAACGCCATCCCGCCGCGCGCAGATGAATCAAGTTTTGACAGGATCACACCAGTCACGTGTACGGCTTCTTTAAATGCACGCGCCTGTTGGAGAGCATTCTGCCCGGTGGTCGCATCCAGTACAAGCCACACTTCATGCGGCGCGCCGTCCAGCGCTTTTCCAACCACACGATTAACTTTTTTCAATTCTTCCATTAAATTAAAACGCGTATGCAGGCGTCCCGCGGTATCAATCATAACGATGTCTACACTGCGGGCGACTCCTGCCTGAACGGCATTGAACGCCACTGCACCAGGGTCAGACTCCGAAGCGCCGACGATCACCTCGACCTTTAGCCTATCGCCCCAAACTTGAAGTTGATCCATCGCCGCGGCGCGGAAGGTGTCTGCGGCGCCGAGCAGAACTTTCCTGCCTTCAGAACGAAAGCGTGATGCAAGTTTTGCAATGGTTGTAGTTTTTCCCGAGCCATTCACACCGACCACCAAAATAATGGATGGTTTATGATCCAAATTTAAAACAGGCGGCCCTTCGAGGCGGACGCGTAACTCCTGCCGAAGCGCTGAAAAAAGCTCATTGGCACGAATCAGTCCCTCGGTCCGTTGGATGCGTTTAAGAGAATCCAAAACGGAAGTTGCGGTTTCGATTCCCATATCCGCTTGAATGAGGAGTGTTTCCAGATCTTCCCAAGTTTCAGCGGTGATCTCTGATGTTCCAAGCAACGAAGCGATCTGCCCAAAGGCTGCTTTGCTCGTTCGGGCGAGCCCGTCTTTCCATCGTGAAAATATATTAGACATGACGCGGCATTATACCCTACAGGCACAATGTATCAGGGAATTTATGTTATACTTTTTTGGCTCAATATAGAAAAAATTATACTAAAAGGATTAATAAAATGAACGGTGAACCTATTCATATTTCAGATGAAAGTTTTGAAAAAGATGTGATGCAATCAGCGTTGCCCGTGATCGTGGATTTTTGGGCACCGTGGTGCGGTCCCTGCAAGACGATCGCCCCCACACTCGAGAAGCTGGCCAAGGAACAGGATGGCAAACTGATCGTGGCAAAGATCAACACGGACGACCACTCAGAATGGATGCAGAAATTTGGTATTCAAGGTATTCCAACTTTGTTATTTGTTTCTGGCGGCAAAGTTGTGCATCGCCAAGTTGGTGCGCTTCCAGAACAGATGCTGCGTGAAGTCGTCACGCAGTTCATGGAAGTTATCAGTCAGAATTAGTCAATTAATCATATATTGAGGAAGGTATTTTTTAACTTCAATCGGAAAATATTCCCAACCAGGTCAGCACACGCTGTCACCAGAGCGGTAGCAGGCAGATTAAGATTTTACGATCAAGGTTTTCAATGACCTTGCTGAAAATAAAAATACCAATAAAGTTGAAATAAGAGGAACCATGGAGAAAAAAATGATTAAAAGATTTTTACCCGTTTTGCTTATGCTAACCACAATAATAACTGCATGCGGCCCGCAAGGCACACCAACCATGACATCAGCTGATGTTCAAGGTACGGCTGTTTCGGCCGCATGGACAATGGTTGCGATGACCCAAGCCGCCATTCCGACATCCACACCCACCGAAATACCAAGTCCGACTCCGTTACCTACCTTTACGCCTTTACCACCACCAACAATAGATATTGCGCTTGTGCCTGCATTGCTTCCCACTAGCACACAAACATCCGGCGATCCCTGTGATGGCTACAAAAATCTGGTTGTTAGTCAAGGAGCCAGAATGACCCGCTTACGGTTACAAAATGAAGCGGGCGCTCCTGTAACCCTTTCGATCTATCTCTACAAGACCCCATTCGGAGATTGTGGTTACAGCGGATTCACACTCACAAAAGGCGGCAAAGTTTTTATTGATTATCCGCAGGGATGTTATTTCTTCGCAGCAATCATCAATAACCCAAAGAGTCCGAGCAAAGCTTTCGGTGGTGGCGAATCCACTTGCGCAAATAACGATGATCTGTGGATGGTTAGGATCGGCAAAGAATCCATCAACTTAGCTTCCCCGTAAACGAAATCTCCCGTAGGAGAAAAAATAGCGGCCTTTCAGCCGCTATTTTTTCTCCTATTCAGAAACACGTTCTATTTTCGCGCCCAACAAACGCAATTTTTCATCTACTCGTTCATAGCCCCGCTCGATCTGACTGATATTTCTTATTTTGGATGTGCCTTTTGCCGCCAAAGCTGCCAACACCAGTGCCATACCAGCCCGAATATCAGGGCTTTCAAGCTTTTCACTGTAGAGCTGTGTGCGGCCTTGAATTAAAACCCTGTACGGATCACACAATATGATACGCGCTCCCATCCCCACTAGTTTGTCTGTAAAATACATGCGTCCTGAAAACATCCAGTCATGGAATAATACGGAGCCAACCGCTTGGGTAGCGACTGTAATGGCAATACTGGTCAAGTCGGTTGGAAAAGCAGGCCAGACATTGGTTTTGATTTCAGGCACTGCCCCATCCAAATCAGAGGCGATCACAAGCTCCTGCTCCGAAGGGACGATCAAGTCATTTCCGTCAATCAGCCACTTCACTCCCAAACGATGAAAGACCTGTCCTACCATTTCTAAATGTTCAATCCCTGCGTTACGAATTCGAATTTCTCCGCGGGTGACCACTGCCGCTCCAATGTAACTTACAACTTCCAGCAGATCGGGTCCGATCGTAAATTCTCCGCCTTTCAATGTAGTCACACCTGAAATATGTAAAGTATTCGAACCAATTCCCTCTATTTTTGCACCTAGAATATTTAAAAACCGACAAACTTCCTGAACGTGTGGCTCGGAAGCCGCGTTACGGATTTGAGTTTCGCCTTTGGCAAGCACCGCCGCCATGACAGCATTTTCCGTGGCAGTCACACTCGCTTCATCGAGAAGAATATCTGCACCCTGTAATTCACCAGATTCAATATCGAAGACCCGGTCATAGGTTATCTTTGCGCCGAGCGCACGTAATGCCAAGATATGTGTATCCAAACGCCGGCGACCAATCACATCTCCGCCGGGGGGCGGCAATCGAAGGCCCCCAGCACGCGCGAGCACTGGTCCAGCGATGAGAATTGATGCTCGAATGCGGCGACACAGATCCGGGTCAAGATGAGAAGCCGTCAGTTCCCGAGTTGTGATCCGCCAGGTATTAGTATCCAATTCTTCAATTTGCGCACCTAGGCTCTCGATCAGTTTTCGCATCGCCAACACATCACGGATCTGAGGCACATTATGAAGCACAACCGGTTCTGCCGTAAGCAAACATGCGGCCAGTAAAGGCAATGCGGCATTCTTGTTTCCCGAAGGGGTTACCTCACCATGTAATGAATACCCGCCTTCGATAATAAATTCTTCCATAAAGATCTCCTTGAAAACCTTCAAAATTGTAAGGTATTTTTATTAATTCGCCAAGAACATTACAATCGACTTGCACACAAGACCGATCATGTTGACGCACCAATTTAGAATTATAATAATTTCAAATGAATCTCACTCTAGTCATACCCGCATTGATAGGATGGCTCGCAGGATTAATTGTAAACTATCTTGCCGATGTTCTACCCATCACACGGCGACTCAGCCAACCGACCTGCCCACAATGCGATTCGCAATTCGCGTGGAAAGATTATTTCTTTTTTCGCCCCTGCCCAAATAGACACCCACGCAAAATCCGTCTTTGGATTGTTCAAGCAGTAATGCTGGCATTAAGCATTTACATTTGGATCAAGCCTCCATCCAGACTTGGATATATCTTTGGATTTATTCTTCTGATTTACTTTGGGATTATATTCGTGATCGATATGGAATACCGGCTAATTCTTCACCCGACCAGCATCTTCGGTTCTTTTCTTGGACTGGTAGTTGGCTGGCTGAATTGGGGATTAGTGCCAACTTTGACAGGTGGTTTATGCGGACTATTGATCATGTTGGCATTATATTTTTTTGGCGTTATCTTCACACGCATACGGACAAAACGCATGCTCGCCCTTGGCCAGGAAACCGATGATGAAGAAGCCCTTGGCGCAGGCGATGTGATTCTAATTACCATCCTAGGCTTTATACTTGGGTGGCCGCTAATCTGGTTCGGGATGCTATTTGGCATTCTGCTTGGAGGCTTTTTTAGTTTATTGCTGGTTCTTTGGCTGGTAATTTCGAGGAAATATGAGAAGAACGCATTAATGCTCTTCGTCCCATACGGCCCATATTTTATTACCAGCGCCTTTCTGATCATCTTTTTTCCAAAATTTATCGCTATGATCGTACCTGGATAATAACCTCTTCCACATCAGTCGGGAGTCTTTTCTTGCAGGAAAGATATCCCTTTCTTATCAAGAGCAAAATTTGAAATCATCCTTTATCAAACCACATAAAAATAAAAAAAAATATGGGCAGGCAATGGTGGAATTCATGCTCGCCTTGCCTCTTCTTCTATTGTTAATCTACGGAACGATCGAGGTAGGGCGTCTTATATTCATTTTCTCCTCTGTTGCCAATGCATCGCGGCAAGCGGCGCAATATGGCTCTGCCACCGGCGAGATCGACAATGTGGCCTTCTACCAAAACTGCGATGGCATTCGGGATGTTGCCAACGAGTCGGCATACATCGTTGCATTCGATGAGATTAATATCACTTATGACCGTGGCATAAATAAGGATGGAACCCAGATTCCCATTTCGGACATTGACCCGAATCCAAAAGCTGACACATGTCCGATCGATCAGAATATGATCCGCAACGGCGACCGTATTATTGTGCAAGTTTCAGCGCGTTATGAACCGATCATATCGATCATCCCGATTGATCCACTGGAAATTGTATCAGCAAGCGCGCACACCTTTTTAGTCTCCATCCCTATTGTCGGCTCAGCCATGCCGACCGGATTTTTTGCTGAAACCAGCACCCCCTCCCGAGTACCTACTATACTCACCTCAACCAGCTCGCCAACGATCGCAGCGACATTCACGGCTATTCATATTCCGCCATCGGGTAATACACCAACAAATATCCAACCGGTAAATACCATCCCTCCCACATTAACATTTACACCAACCAGGACATCGCTCCCAACCTACACACCTTCCATCACGCCTACGCCAATTAGCTGCTCGGGGCTCAGTGGCGTTTTTCATGGTCCGCTTACAATTGTTGATAATATTATGAAAATGCGGATCAATAACCAAAGTGGGCACGTACTCTCAACCGCTCAAATATATCTTGAGTGGAATCATGATAGAGGGCATCAATCGGGCAATGATACAACCTTGCATCTCAGGCAGATCTTGATAGCTGATCAAATTTGGAATGGCGACATCCAAACACCATCTGCATACATCCCCGCGTTCTACCCGTTCATTCCGATCGGCGAATCGGTTATTGAATTTAGATTCCATCAGAGTTACGATCTGGCAGATGGGACAGAGCGGATCATCATTAACATATCCACGCCGGGCTGCACAAATTACCCTGTAGATTCAAGGAATTAATAATTCGTGATTAATATTCAAACCAAAATAAAAAAATCTGGCAGAAACGAACGCGGTCAAAGTCTGGTTGAGTTGGCTGTCAGTCTGCCGGTACTCATCCTACTTTTGCTCGGCACAGTTGATTTTGGCATGGCGATCTTCTCTTACTCAATATTAAGAGACGCCGCTCAGGAAGGCGCATTTTACGGTTCATTCAATCCAGTCAACAAAGCAGAGATCGAAAATCGCGCCCGTAACATCTCGCCGCGTAATAACGATGTTGTTTTTTCATCCCCGGTAAACTTGAGAGACGAAACGCTCGTCAAAGTGACAGTAAAAACGATCGGCGGCCCGTGCCAGGGCATAACGAAAAACGCAGCCAACAGCTTGCGAGTCAGTGTATCTTATAAATATCCGATTCTAATGCCTTTCGCCGGGCAAATTCTAGGCGATAATACGATCCTACTTACCGGTACCGCCAGCAACGTCATCCTTCAACCCGCATGCCCATGATAAATTTTATCTTTAAGTTAACTCATTACAAAAAATATGAACGTGGTCAGGCGATGATCATGATCGTATTTTCGCTGATCGGTCTGCTGGGCATGTCTGCGCTGGCAATTGACGGGGGCAATGCTTATGTTGATCGTAGCAAAGCTCAGAGCGCCGCATCTGCTACAGCGCTGACTGCCGCAGTCACGCGCATCGAAGGTGGCAATTGGCGAAGCGCTGCCCTCGCCACCGCCGCCTCGAACGGATATGACAATAATGGTATAACCAACACTGTTGAATTAAACACGCCTCCTACCAGTGATCCTTACACAGGGAACCCAGAATATATTGAAGTGATCATCACTTCATATGTTGATACATATTTTGGACCCGTAATTGGCGTTCCGCAAGTTGTCAATAGAGTAAAGGCAATTTCCCAATCCAAACCGGCCGTGCTTGGGCAAATGTTTGACGGGTATGCACTTGTCAGTCTGGCTCCGCATAGCGAATGTGATCGTAAAATTTCTTTCTGGATCCATGCTGAAGCTACGATCAGCCTTCAAGGTGGAGGACTGTTCATTAATTCAGACAACCCGAATTGTGCCTTTATCCAATTCGGCAGCGGTAGTGTGCGTATTCTGGATGACAGCCCGTTTACGGTTGTCGGCGGCGCTCAGATACAAAAAACCAATCTGATCACCCCATTTCCAATCCAAACTGGCGCCCCTCCCATCGCCTACCCTCCCGCCTTTCAAATGCCAAAATTTGGCTGTGGCGTGGAAGAGGCTAAGGTGGATGAATTAAACGGGACAACTATGACGGCCGGAAACTGGAGTGACGGCGATTTTCCTCCCGATGGAGTCAAGTTTCTTGAAAGCGGAACATATTGCATTGACGGAGATTTCATTGTTGAGGGAGGCGAACAGTTAAGTGGGTCCAATGTGGTGCTTCGGTTGAATCACGGAAAAATAAAGATTGATGGTGACGCAGAAATTAATATTAGCGCACCAAGAGGCGGCCCATTAAAGGGCTTGTTGATCTATCTGCCTATCAAGAATAGAAGCATTGTAAATATAAACGGCAATGAGAAATCGAACCTGACAGGGACAATACTCGCCCCAGGCGCGGATATTCGCATTAACGGATTTTCTTCGGACAATGGTATCCACAGTCAGATCATCGGATACTACATCGAAGTAGATGGGCAAAGTAATATCATTATTAAGTATAAGGATGACCAGAATTACGATGCTTTTAAAATGCCGGAAGTGATCCTTACGCAGTAAAAAGAGTCAAATCTTTGCGAGAGCAAACCGCATCGTAAAAGCAGACCCAAGACAAGTGTTTTTTGATAGTAACGCTTACATATCTGTAAGCGTTACAGATTACCTACATTGTTTTGCCCATCCTTTGAAATGGTATATAATATATTCGTAATAATGAAAATAATAACGGCAAGCCCCCCCGTTATAATTCCCTGCTTGCATGACAGCCAAATGATCGAACACTCCACCTAGTATTTATAGGGGATTACCAAGTTTAATTTAGCGTAGTATAAAGGTTGAATCATGAGAGACAAACTGCAGAAAATATATTCTTATTTATTTATAAAAACTGACCTTCAAAAGACAACAATCTCGCGCAAACCGAGGGCTCAGAGCATGGTCGAGTTTGCCATTTTATTGCCAATTTTGCTCATGCTTTTTTCCGGGATGGTCGAATTTGGGTTCATGCTTAACTCTTATCTTTCAATACTTGATGCAACCCGTCAGGCGGCTCGCCAATTTAGCAATACGAGCCCCTTCTTGCTGAATACAGCTACAAACACAATTGAGGATAATCCAGTTTTTTATGAAGAATGTGCGCAGGCAGCTGTAATTATCCTGGATCCTTCCCTTGCCACACCACCGGATCCTAACGCCCGCAAAATCGTCATGAATCCAAATACAGATGATGTCATTGTTTCCGTGTTGAGCATAAGTGTGAATAGTGCAGTGAATCCAGCAGTCATCTCATCGATCGTAAGACACCCTGATGGGCTTGATTTTTATAGTTTATACGGTCAGCGAGCAACAAAGTACTCCAATGCAAACATTGAGGAGTATATGACCCAGAATAATAGAACTCCAGTTGAAACCGGCATTCTTATTGTGGAAATTTATTATGGCTATAGCGGCGTTCTCAAGCTGCCCTGGGTTACTGCTTTTATGTCAGATGCCGACCCCGTCATTTTGCACGCATCCACGATCATGCCATTAGTTGCGGCAAAACCTTAAATTTTTTATTAATATTAATCGAGCAGGTATAAAACATGATCAAAAAACGATTTCAAAAAATATTAGATCAGACCGAACGCGGACAGGCGATTGTCCTGGTCGCATTTGCCATCATTGGATTGGTCGCGATGGTCGGCCTGGTCACTGATACCGGTATCTTATTGATCGAATACGGCAAGCTCAAGCGCGGGGTCGATGCAGCCGCGGTTTCGGCGGCGCAACAATATCGCTTAAAAGGCAACACACTCGATAAAGCCGCCCTCGAGAACTCGGCATACAACTTTCTACAGCTTAATCAGTCTGCAGATATCACGAATATTACGGTTCATTCCTGCGAAGACGCCGGAGCTGACACCTTTATTGATGCAAACTCAAACGGTGTTTGGGATGCAGGCGAAACACTCACCAAGGATTGGAACGGAAATGGTGCTTTCGACGGCAGCCAGAAACCCGATCTGTGCAACCCTGACCCAGTAGGCAACCCAAATGCCAACCGCAAATTAGTTGAAGTGATAGCATCCAAAAAGGTTTATTTTGGGTTTTTAGCGGTAATTGGAATTAGGGAAACAACGGTAACAGCCAACTCTGTCGGCGAGGCAGCCACGATCGATCTGGTATTGGTGATCGATAATTCTGGATCCATGGCATACGAGACATCCGCCGATGCGGCAGGTAATGACCCAAACGTGTGCAATCTCGACAACACCTGCCAACCAATGAAAGTAGTTAAAGACACGGCCCTGGATTTTCTTAACACGCTTTACTTCCCGTATGACCGCGTCTCGGTCGTAACCATGACTGGTCATACGGATCGTAATCCGGTAGAAGTACTTCCTTTGACTTCAAATAAGGCGGCAATTGTCACCGCTATTAATGACATCAAAGTCTTTGAACCGCGGGATTGCGATGGGTCCCTTACCGAGGGATCTTGCTTATACCATGACCCTACCACCGGAGTTTTTTTGGGAGAGGCATGTGAAATTTACCAAATTACCATTGGTGGCGTCGACCCAGCAACAGCAGACCCATCCTCCTGTCCATCCAGTAATGTCGGCGGTGCACTTAAATTAGCAAGAATTTCATTTACAGAAGATCCTGTCCACACCCGTCTCGATGCCTTTTGGGTGGTGGTTAGCTTGATTGGCGGTCCTGCAAACGCGACTGATGTAACAGACCCGGTAAACTATCCCCATGGTTTTTGCCCACCAAACACATTTGGTTTGGTGGCATCACAACTCCCATGGTGTCGTGATCGAGAACCCACCGTACGTCATGCCGCTGACGATCCTCTGGTAGCTTACATTAACCCAATAAGTGGTGTAGTAGATCCCCGCAGCCCAATTTCACTGTATGATGCAGACGATTATGCGCGCGACATGGCAGATGCCCTTGCAAAAACGATTTCTGGTGAGGGAGTTACCATTTACACCATTGGATTGGGCGACGCGATCAAAAACACCACCTTCAGCGATGATCACTATCCGGATGGAACAATAATCCCGCCCGCAGAAGACCTGCTCATGTATATTGCCGAATGCGCCGGTGAAGATTCTGCTAATGATTGCAGGACTCCGGTAACAACCCCTAAGATCAATCACGGCCAATATTTTTTCGCTCCAAACAATATCGCCCTTGGAGAAATTTTTGATAGAATTGCCAAAAACATCGCCACCAAGATCTCGCAATAACTAAAGGATCACTTTATGAATATTTTCTCTCCTCAAAGAAACAGGAAACGCGGGATGCCCAAAAGAGGGCAGGCTATTGTGGAATTTGTACTTATCCTTCCAATTTTGATGCTGGTATTGGTGGGGATGTTGGAATTTGGACGCTTATTCTATGCCTGGCTGATCATTGAAAATTCCACCCGTTTCGGCATTCGCTACGCTACAGCCGGCACGTATGACATAACTAAATGTGTTGATCTGGACGGTAATGGTACACCGTGTGGCGGCCCCAGTGAAACACTTGAAATTAAAAACGCAAGACTGCCATCCATTGAGGATGAGACAAGACGGGTGATCGTAGGGTTTCATACGGATGAAAACCTTGCCGAGAGCGCAAATGAGTATTTAAATATCACGGTTTGCTCTAATGAATTTGATTTTATAAGACCTCAAATGCGCACCCCCGGAGTGTACGCTGAATGTACTAATAATCCACTCGGCGAGAATGCCGGTGATCCGGGCGCACAGGTATTCGTCGCCGTTGACTATAACTTTACTTTTATCGTTCTGCCAATCTTTAATATCAAACCGGATATGCTCCATCTGGCTTCCTATCGTTCCGGAACCAATGAGTCCTTCCGTATCGCAAGAATCGCAGTAGCGGCGGGCAACCCCAATCCCCCAGGAGGAGGATTTGTGGTTTTTACAGCCACAAGTACATCAACAGCCACAAATACACCGGTGCCCACAAATACACCGTTACCCACGAACACACCGTCACCCACATACACACCGATAAACACAAGTACCCCATCAGTCACGCCTTCTCCTTCGTGTTCCAACGTTTTAATTGACCGCACACGGTTCAATGGTAGCGCTTTTGAAGCGCGTGTTGATAATAATAATTTCACTACAGCCTATCTAACCAGTTCAACTCTCACTTGGAGCCCATCTCCGCTTACAGGAAACAGGTACTTTGACTCTGCCGCCTTTGGCACCACGTACTACAGTCCTGCAAACACACCCAATACGAACTCGCCCATAACCACAAATTCAACTCCCCCGGCTCTGCCAATCGCTGGTAATACTACAACAAGGGTTAGCTGGGTAGCTACTTTCAGTGACGCAAATTTCACGGGTATTTACAATGTTACCCTGGTATTTAACTTCCCCGGCTGGGGTGATTGTACAGTTTCAGGCAGTATAGACAATTTCACGGCTACTCCAACACTCACGCCAACCATTACGCCCACACGAACGCTTACACCCACACGAACCATTACACCCACACCAACCATTACACGCACACCAACCATTACACGCACACCAACCATTACACGCACACCAACACGCACGCCCACCATTACGCTCACACCAACCATTACTCGCACGCCAACCATTACTCTCACGCCAACACGTACACCCACACGAACCAATACACCCACAGCAACCATTACACGCACACCCACTGCTACGGTTCCGACGGCTACGTTTACAAAAACAGCAACATTCACGCCAACCGTGCCAACAGCCACGCGTACAAGTACCGCAACATTCACGCCAACCGTGCCAACCGCTACGCCTACAAAAACAGCAACTCCTACCAATACAGTGCCACCTACCAATACAAAAACCCCTACACCGAACATTCCGACCTCCACAAGGACACCAATCCCCTTACCAAGCCCAACTTTTTGCTTGGGTGTGGGATGTAGTGGATAAGAGCTAACTGTAAAAAAACGCCCGCCAAATGGTGGGCGTTTTTTTACAGTATAATCCCGCCATTCAAAAAAAATGGAGGTGGAGCAAAAATATAAAACAAATGGGAAAGTCAGCGCATGGACTTTAGTGATTCACTAAAGTTGACGAGGATGAAGGTTCTCCAATGCAAAATGGAGTTAATCTTGTAACTCTTGAAACCTATCAGGCTCAAGAGTGGCGAGAGAAAATCGAACGATCAGCGGAAGCCTTCCGGGTACGCCAAACCCGTCAAATCTTTCCCTCCAAAGAAAACTTTGCCAACAACACCCGTGAGCGATCGCGCGGTCAAATGGCAATGTGTGGCAAAAAAAGGAAAGGCAAGAAGTAATTAGAAAAAAAATGGAATAGGTGATCAGGAATAAAATCACCCAATCCCTAATTCCTAATTACCTATTCTCTAATCTATTTTTCGGAGGACTCCCAATTATGTGTGGAATCGTCGGATATGTTGGCCCGCGTGACGCGGTGTCTATCATCCTAAATGGCCTGAAAAGACTGGAATACCGCGGCTATGACTCAGCTGGAGTGGCTGTCATTAATGGCAACCAGATCGAAGTCAGAAGAGATGCGGGTAAGTTATCGCAATTGATCGATCTTGTGAGCAAATCCCCGCTCCAGGGTGCGCCGGGCATTGGGCACACGCGCTGGGCTACACATGGCGCACCGTCTGCTCGAAATGCGCATCCGCATGTTGGAAATACAGGAAAAGTCGTTGTAGTGCATAACGGCATCGTGGAAAATTTCCTTGAGATCAAAGATGAAATGATGGCTGAAGGTGTGAATTTCCTTTCAGAGACCGACACAGAAACTATCGTACATCTGGCTGAACATCATCAGGCGGCTGGAGTCAATTTTGTAGAAGCGGCGCGGCGTACTTTCAAACAGATCGAAGGCGCAAATGTGGTGCTACTCATGTCCGTGGATGAACCGGAAAAAATTGTAACTGCGCGCATCGGCAACGCGGGCGGAGTGGTAATCGGATTGGGCGAAAATGAAAACTTTATCGCGTCAGACATTCCCGCCATTTTGGAACACACGCGCAAAGTGATATTTTTGGAATCACGCCAAATGGCAATTATCACACGCGACAGCGTGCGCATTGAAACACTCGAAGGCGTGGAAGTATCACCTGAAATTCACACCATTGCCTGGGACGCGGTCGCCGCTGAAAAAGGCGAATACCGCCACTTCATGCAAAAGGAAATTCATGAGCAAGTACGCGCACTGACAGATACACTAGCTGGCCGCGTGGATTTCAAAGAGGGGCGCATTAGTCTTCCAGAATTAAATCTCACACCCGAAATCGCCAAACGAATTCAACGCATTTACATCACCGCCTGCGGAACTGCCGCGTATGCCGGCATGGTCGGAAAATATCTAATTGAAAAGATCGCGCGCATTCCCGTCGAAGTTGTCATCAGTTCCGAGTTCCGTTACAGCGACCCGATCGTGGATGAAAACACGGTCGTGTTGGCCATCTCGCAATCTGGAGAAACCGCCGATACGCTGGCCGCCATGGAAGAAGGTCGACGCAAGGGCGGCATCATCTGGAGCATTGTCAACGCGATCGGATCACAAGCCATGCGCGTCTCGGATGGGATCATCGCGATGCAAACGGGACCTGAAATTGGGGTGGCGTCTACGAAAGCATTCACTGCGCCGTTGGTTGACCAGTACATGCTTGCGATATTACTCGCAGACCTTCGAGGCACAATTGACGAAAAGACCCGCAAAGCGCTGGTCGCGGATTTGCGCCTTGTCCCTGATCTAGCTGGCCGAGTACTGGATACAGAATCAGAAGTTGAGAAAGTGGCTCATGCATTAAAAGACATTACAGGATGTCTCTATCTGGGACGCGGCATCAACATGCCGATCGCTTATGAAGGTGCGCTCAAACTCAAAGAGATTTCCTACATCCACGCCGAAGGCTATCCCGCGGGAGAAATGAAACACGGCCCGATCGCGTTGATCGATGAGGAAATGCCCGTACTGTGCATTGCTCCAAAAGACCCGTGGCATGAGAAAATGATCTCGCAGATCCAACAGGCAAAAGCGCGCGGCGGCATGGTGATCGCTGTGGCAACTGAAGGCGACGAATTGATCCAAGGTATGGCTGATCATGTGTTATGGATTCCCGAAGCGCCGTGGATGCTGTCACCGATATTGACAGTGCTACCGTTGCAGCTTCTCGCCTATCACATCGCTGCCATCCGCGGGCTGGATGTTGACCAGCCGCGAAATCTCGCCAAGAGTGTGACGGTAGAGTAAAAAAGCCTCTCGACAGATTACACAGATCGGGTTAAAAAAAGTGCATAATCTGCGGATAATACACTTTGGTAAATTGGAGGAAATATGCGTCCGGATTGGGATTCTTATTTCATGAAAATTGCATTCGCCGTTTCCGAGCGCAGCACCTGTGACCGCGCCTTTGTGGGATCTGTAATCGTACTTGAAAAACGCATCCTCACCACAGGTTTCAACGGCTCCCCCGCCGGGCAAGGACATTGCGATGAGATCGGTCATCTCATGGTGGATGGACACTGCGTCCGCACGATTCACGCGGAGACAAACGCCATCATCCAGGCCGCGCTGCATGGAGTCTCAACCAAAGGCTCCACGTGTTATGTGACTCATCTGCCGTGTATCAATTGCACCAAAGTTCTCATAAACGCGGGCATTTATCGCATTGTGTACAGCACCGCTTATCGCACAGATGAAAACGCCATGAACTTTCTCAACGCGGCAAATATAGAAGTTGTGCAAAAGGAATTCTCACCATAAATAAAACTCCGGGACGCCTCGCGCAAAATCTCGGAGTTCTTTATCACCTCAACCAACCCGAAACACAAACGGACATAATCCGCGTACGCTAAATTCGTTTTTGGTAAATTGCGTGATCGGTCTTCCCAATGAAATCTCCAAAATGATCACATCCATTTTGCATAACTCAGGATGATTCTCGATTATCTTTGCAAATGGACATCTTCCAAAAATAACGCGTGGACCTTCCGCACCAGCTTCCCAGCGCGCCTGATAATGCATCTCATTTAATTTTTCAACCAGTAGGGATAATCGCTTTGGCAAGGGTTGAGTCGCAAACCCGGCCAGCCCCTGTGCTTGAGCGATACGTTCCCCCACCGCTTCAATATTATTTTTCCCATCCAACAACGCATCCGCTAAAACGGACAGGTTATCTCCCAGCGCAGATTGCGACAGCGAATACATTTTCTCCGGCCTGCCGCGGCCACCGCGCTGATTAACAGATGTCACTTCGAGGCGGCCATCAGAGGTTAAGATGCCGAGATGATGTCTGACGTTCGGCGCAGACATCTTCAATGCGCGCGCGATCTCCCGAGCTGAAGCAGCACGGTTTTTTTTCAGATGTGCAAGTACCTTTTGGCGGGTAGTAATCATTTAGACTCGAAAATATCCAGATTTTCAAACGCTTAGAGACGTGTGGCTCCGTGCATAAGTCATACAATCTCAGTGATTATACTCACTTCTTTATTTTTACAAATATATTTTTGCATAATTCAATTGACTTCTCCTCTTCCCCTGCTATAATTCAGTCTTGTGATAAAAATACGCACAGACTCATCCCTAATTTCCTAATCCTCAATGACCCTAAACTGGGAATCCACCTACGCTATCGCCTTGGAGCTGCGCCGCCAGCATCCAGAAATAAACATTGAAGAAGTCTCGCTGCAGCAAATTTATCAATGGACAATTCAACTTTCGGAATTTGAGGATGATCTCGCGCTCGTGAACGACGACATCCTGTACGCAATCTACCAAGACTGGTTCGAGGAGAACATTCATGGAAAATGAAAAGTTAAGTTTACCAAACTACAGCATTCCAGAAGATATTCAAAATGTTGTAGCCGTCACAACGCTGGACCGTTTATATAACTGGGGTCGGCGCTCATCCGTCTGGCCGTTGATGTTCGGGCTGGCATGCTGCGCCATCGAAATGATCGCAGCGCAAACTGCTCGTTATGATATGGCGCGCTTTGGTATGGAAGTCATGCGCCCCACCCCGCGTCAGGCTGACATGATGCTGGTCTCAGGCACGGTCACCAAGAAAATGCTTCCATCCATTATCCGTTTGTACAACCAAATGCCCGAGCCGAAATATGTTGTGGCGATGGGCGCGTGCGCATCGAGCGGCGGTCCTTTCAAGGAAGGCTACAATGTGGTCGCGGGTATTGACAAATTTTTACCCGTCGATGTTTACATCCCCGGCTGTCCTCCCACTCCGCAGGCTTTGATTGCGGGCATGATCAAACTGCAGGAAAAAATTGACAAGCAGTCCATCAAGCATGTCACCTGGTACAACAAGGAAAAAAAGGATGGCAATTATGTGCCGATGCCGATCCTCGGACCTGACTTGATCGATGTGCGCCGTAATGCTGAAATTCGTGATGTCGCAGCCGCTAAGGAGAGTGCATAATGGTGACACCTCTTACTGCAACCGTGGATCTGGTTGTTCGTTTCCCGGGCACTGTCGCCGCTGATGTGCGCCCCGGCTACACCGGCTTTATCATCAACAAAGAGAATCTGGTAGAAGTGGCAACCGCCGTCCGCGACGAGTTTGGCTATGACTTATTGACCGCAGTCACCGCAATTGATTACATCGCCGAAAACAAAATGGAAGTGGTTTATCACGCCTACAAAACAACCGGCGGCGCTGGACTCGTTTTTAGAGTACAAGTGGAACGCGTAGACCCGATCGAGCTTCCCTCGCTGATTGATATCTGGCCCGGCGTGGATTTTCAGGAACGTGAAGCCTGGGATCTGTACGGAATCAAATTCACGGGTCACCCTGATCTGCGCCGCATCTTAATGTGGGAAGGCTTCGAAGGTCACCCGCTCCGCAAGGATTGGAAGGAACCTTTCTTCGAAGAGGAAACAAAACCCTTCAAGAGCCGCTGGCCTGATGGACAACACACTTTCGCAGAGAACAAGAATCCTTTCCGCGATAATCTCAACTTCCCCAAAGACTTCGACCCTGAAAAATATGTCGTGGACAAGGAAGAAGATCTTTACGCATCGCTCGAACGCTACACCACCAAAGATGTAGAAGGCAACATGAAGACCGACCATATTGTGGTCAATCTGGGACCGCACCACCCATCAACACATGGCGTGTTGCGTGTGGCAGTTACCATGGATGGCGAAACAATTATCGGCCTGAAACCTGTCATGGGATATTTACATCGCAACCACGACAAGATCGGCGAGCGCAACACCTATTTACAGAACATCCCTTACACCGACCGCCTCGACTATTTCAATTCAATGAGCAACAACTTTGGGTATTGCACCACGGTTGAAAAATTGATGAAGATACCAGTAGCCGAACGCGCGGAATATATCCGCGTGATCATGGCGGAACTCAGCCGTATTCAAAACCACTTGATCTTCATCGGCATGTTGATGAACGATCTTGGCACCATGTACACGCCATCGCTGTATGCCTTTGAAGAACGCGAATTGATCCTCGACATCTTCGAAGCCGTTTCTGGTGCGCGCATGATGTGCAACTACTTCCGCTTTGGCGGCGTGGTGCGTGATATTCCAGACGATGTCTTGCAAAAGATCAAAGGTCTGGTATCTGAGAGACTCCCAGCCAAGACTGACGAAATGGAACGCTTCCTGAATGAGAATGAAATTTTGGTTGCGCGTTTGAAAGGCATCCATGTTTTGAACGCGGAAGACGCCATCAAATATTCCGTCACGGGACCTGTCTTGCGTGCCACTGGCGTTCCTTATGATCTGCGCCGCGCTGACCCATATTCAATCTATGACCGCTTCGATTTTGATGTGGCAGTCCGCCAGAACGGCGACATGATGGATAACTACCTCATCCGCTTTGATGAGATTCGACAGTCGCTGAGAATATTGGAGCAGGCGCTCAAGCAGATCCCACAAGGGCCGATCAACTCACAAAAAGCCGCGTACCAGGTTCGGGTTCCGGCAGGTGAAGCTTATGGTCGCATTGAGTCACCCAAAGGCGAGTTGGGATTCTATGTCGTCTCGAACGGCAAGCCGAATCCGTACCGCTACCACGTGCGCCCCGCTTCATTCGTCAATCTCACAGCCGTCGAAAGTATGTGCCGTGGCACAAAGATCGCCGACTTCGTCGCCTTGCTCGCCATGCTCGATATCGTCATGGGCGAGTTGGATCGCTAACAGGAGAATTAACTTATGTATGGAAAAGGTATTCTTAAAGGATTAAGCGTCACCTGGAAACGATTCTGGGATACATACACCGAAGACATCTCATGGGTGATGCGCGGCAAGAAACGCTACAACACCGATGAAGGCATCCGACATCGCTCCAGCAAAGATACAAAAGGCATCTTCACGGTGCAGTATCCCGAAGAGCAACTAATCGTGCCCGAAGAATTTCGTTACGTGCCATTTCTTGTTTATGATGAAGGCGCGGATGGAAAGAAGGAAGTGCGCTGTACCTCATGCGGAATTTGCGCGAAGGTGTGCCCGCCGCAATGTATTTGGATCGTACGCACGAACGATCCTGCCACGGGTCGTCCAGTTCCTGTTCCGACAGATTTCTACATCGACATGGATATCTGCATGAATTGTGGTTTCTGCTCGGAATATTGTCCCTTCGACGCGATCAAGATGGATCACGATTTCGACATTGCATCCTATCAACGGAATGTCTACAATCTCGAGAAGTTGATGAAACCTGCCGCATACTACGCAGGCATCCGCCCCGAGAATTACACTCGCGAAGAAGAAGCCCGTAAAGCCAAAGAAGCCGCCAAGGCCGCCAAAGCAGAAGCTTCTGCCGCAGCTGCCGCGTAATTAGATGTCGTTGCGAGAAGGGCATTTGCCCTTTCCGATGAAGCAATCCCCAATGATGGAGATTGCTTCATCACTCCGCTCAACAGCACACTTTATAAGGTAAATCAAATGACAATCACAAAAGAAGCCGTACTCGCCGCGTTGAGCAAGGTGCAGGAACCTGAGTTACATCAGGACCTTGTCACCCTGAACATGATCCGCAATTTGGAGATCGCAGGTGACAAAGTCTCGTTTACCGTTATGCTTACAACTCCCGCCTGCCCTTTACGCGGACGTATTGACAAAGAAGTTAGAGAAGCTGTGATGACTGTCCCCGGCGTGAAGACTATTGAAGTCAAAATGGACTCGGATGTGCCCAACGATGGCCGCATGCGCGGACTAGTCAACATGCCGATCCGCAACGCGATTGCGGTTGGCTCAGGAAAAGGCGGCGTTGGCAAATCAACCGTATCCGTAAACATCGCAGTAGCGCTCGCTCAAAGCGGGGCGCGCGTCGGTCTAATGGACGCGGATATATACGGTCCCAACACCCCCACCATGCTCGGCGTGGACAAACTCCCTCCGCCAAATGGGCAACGACTCGTTCCCGCCGATGCGTATGGTATCAAAATGGTTTCCATGGGACTGCTCGTCAAACCTGGCCAGCCTCTCATCTGGCGCGGACCGATGCTCAACTCTGCCATTCGTCAATTTCTTGGCGATGTCGATTGGGGCGAGCTGGACTATCTCATCATTGACCTTCCGCCTGGCACTGGCGATGCGGCATTATCTCTCGCACAAGCCCTGCCATTGAGCGGCGCTGTAATTGTGACTCTTCCCCAACTGGTTTCACTGGAGGACGCCAGCCGCGGCTTGAACATGTTCAAGCAGTTGGAAGTGCCGATCCTGGGCATAGTTGAGAACATGTCTTACCTTGACCTGCCCGATGGCACACGCATGGATATTTTCGGCTCAGGCGGTGGCGAAGAACTCGCAAGCGCAACCGAAACAACCTTCCTTGGCAAAATTCCGATAGATCAAAATATCCGCATTGGGGGAGATACGGGCAAGCCGATCGTTGTCTCACACCCTGAGTCAGCGGTTGCGAAATCGCTGCAAGAGATCTCACAGAAGATCGCGGCAAAAGTCAGCGTAGCGGCTATGACGGCCAGTAACGCTTTGCCGATCAATATTGTGGAATGAAATTGGTACTTGGAAATTAGGAAAGACCCGATAGGCATTAGAGCCTATCGGGTCTTTTTGTTATCTTGCTTTGAATACAATTTGTATTTGCAATCCACCGCCATTCAAATTCTTCGCTCCGATCTTCCCCCCCTGCGCTTCAACAAGCTGTTTTGTGATCGAAAGCCCCAATCCCGTTCCACCAGCGGCGCGCGAACGGGATTTATCTTTGCGCCAGAAGCGGTCAAAGAGGAAGGGTAAATCTTCATCCGGCACGCCGGGACCGTTGTCGTTCATGCAAAGTAGCAAAGACTCATCTGCTTGTTCCAATGTCAGCCAGATTCGGCTGCCATTTGGGATATAACGGAGCGCATTCCCGATCAGGTTCCCAACAACTTGTTCTGTCCGCTGGGAGTCGAGTTCCGCGATAAACCTTCCTTCATTTTTTTCAAAGGATAACGAAATATTTTTCTCCAATGCTTCAGCCGAGAACATTTCGATCGAATGTTGTACGAGTTGGGTGAGGTCTACGTTCTTCTTTTCAAATTGCAGTTGACGTGTTTCAGCCAGCGTCAATAGGCGCAGGTCATCTACGAGTCTTTCAAGCAGATAAGTTTGTTCCAATGCAAGCGAAACTTGTCCACTGTCGGCAGAGTAGACGCCATCCACAATTCCTTCGAGGCGTCCACGAATAACGGTCAGCGGCGTCCGCAATTCGTGGGCGATATCGGCGAGCATGTTGCGGCGTTCGCGGTCATTGCGTTCGAGGGTGGATGCCATTTCGTTGAAACTTTCCGACAGGCTGCGCAAATCCTGCGGTCCTTCGCTAGAAATTCTGGTATTAAACTTTCCATCTGCCACAGCGCGCGCGGCGTAGATCACATCCGCCAACGGATTGACCATGCGGCGTACGAGTAGTACCGCAACCATCACAAGGAACAATGCAAGAATGCCTGAAATGGCGGCAGCCGGAAGCATTGCTCCTCTAACAAGATTGAAACGGTCTTTCAATGAAAGCGAAGAGATAACCAACGTTCCAACCCTCTCGTCTTTTATATTCAACTCTAGCGCAAGATCGCCAGGGCGAATCTTGTAGATGGAACCAACCGGCGAAACCGGATCAGATCTGTGGTCAAGGATGATGTGCTGATCCTTATCTAGCAAAAGCGTGCTTAAGGATTTCAGTTCAGGATGGGTTTCAAATACCGGGACGACTCCTTCCCAATTCCCATGCCCGAGGTAATATCCTTTAAGCACTTCAACAAAAGGGATCGGGGAATTTGATGATGGTTGGGATAGAAAATAGCTGGAGATGATCAGAAAGAAAAATAAGGATAAAAGTAAAACGATAATAAAGGCTCTCCCCAATAAAAGAAATAAACGGATGCGTATCTCGCGAACGGATGAATGCATATTAGCCCTCGAATTTATAGCCGACGCCATGTACCGTAACGATGAATTCATCAGGTTCCAGCTTCCGGCGCAGGTTACGGATGTGAGAGTCGATGGCGCGTTCCAAACTTTCGAATGTAATGCCATGTGTGGCCGTCAGCAATTGGGCGCGTGAAAAAATACGCCCCGGCTGACTCATTAGTGTGGCAAGGATTTCAAATTCAGTGGATGTGAGCTGTACGTTTTTTTCGAGCAAATGAACTTCGTAATGCGCGCGGTCTAATTCCACATTCCCGGCGCGAATTAATTCGCTGTCAGGCGAACTGGCAACGCGCCGCAGTACTACACGGACACGCGCTACAAGTTCGCGCGGACTAAGTTGGCATAACAAAATAACCTTAGTTATTTCAGTTGTGGTCGGATGATGTAGTTCCATTCGGGATGAAAATCGTCTCGTTCAATATTGAGTTGATTCATTTCTTCGTCGGATATCTTGATGCCGGTAGGATATAGATTTTGATCCAAGATAGCATTTATAGTCAGTCCAGTTTTCGTCGTGGTATGTCGGATGAGTTCCAGCATGAATTCATAGCAGACCAATGGCTTGGCGCGCCAATTGATCGAGATAAATGAGAAGAGCTGATGTTCGATAGAATTCCATTTGGAAGTTCCTGGTGGATAGTGACAGACGTGTACGCTCAGCCCACTTTCATTGGCGAATTGTTGCAGGGAGACTTTCCAGAGTCGACTGTTGGCAGCGTTACTCCCGCCGCCATCTGCCAACAGAAGTATCTCGTTGATGGCAAAGTAATCTGCTTTGCCATACTGCTCCCAATACTGGCGGATGGATGCCACCGCAAAAGCAGCGGTGTTATGGTCAATGCCAACGCTGACAAAGCCTTGCTTCTTCAACTTATTGTAGACCCCATAAGGAATTGCCTTGATCCGTCGTCCGTTTTTGTCCTTTTCTCCAAAGTCATGCACATTGACCCGTTCTACATCACCTTTGGGTTGCCATTCCCGCCCATTGTTCTTGTAATTCCCAATCAACTCCGCCTTTTTGGCATCTACCGACAGAATGGGAGCGCCTATTTTCTCGATCTGCTTCATCTGCTCAGCAATGTGCTCGAACTGAGCATTTCGATCAGGATGATTGCTCTTGCCTTCCACTTCTTTCTTGTTCGCTTTCAACGCAAACCCTTGGGCTTTCAAAATCCGATACACCCCCATCGCCGAGATCGGATAACCTGCTGACTCGACCTGTTCGGCAATATGCTCCATCGAGTGGGATGTCCAGCGCAACGGACTTTCTGGATCCCCTTTCGGATCGGCGATTCGTTCCACCGCTGCCTCCATCCCAGGATAGTGCGCCTCAAGTTTTTTCCTGCCGCCCCCTTCTTTTCGCACGCGTTCCCCTGGCTGATACAACTCTCCCGCTTCGATCTCTTCTATTCCCCGCTTAATCGTTTGCCAACATGCTCCCGAAGATTCTTCCACCTGCCGCATACCACCATATCCTATCCGCTTTGCTTCCGAAGCCAGAAGATGTCGCCATTGCTTTTCATTCAACTCTTTTTTCATCAGTTCAAAGTGGTTTATGGTAGTCATACTATTACTATACCAGACCAAACGTTATTTCGTTATCCCCGCTAAACGGCTTGGTGATGTAATCATCCGCTCCCAGTTCAAGACCGATCAGTTTGTCAGTTTCTTCAACCCGCGCGGTAAGCATGATGATCGGCACATCGCTTTCACGGCGAAGGGCGCGGCAAACATCCAGCCCATCCATTTCGGGCATCATCAGATCAAGCACGATCAGATCTGGTTTTTCACGGCGCGCAAGGGATACTCCTTGCGCGCCGTTATTGGCTGTGACAATTTCGTAGCCCGCGGCTTTGAGATAGTCTCGGCAAATTTCTACGATCTGGGGTTCATCATCCACGATGAGGATTTTTTTTGGCATAGGGGAATTATAAGGGAATGTCACTGCGAGGAACGAAGCAGTCTCCTATTTAGCGGGAGATTGCTTCGGGATGACATATAAAATTATTCATACCGCAGCGCCACCATCGGATGCAGATTCGCGGCACGGGAGGCGGGGTATAAGCCGAAGAACACGCCAATTGCCAACGCAAAAGTAAAAGCCAGTAAAATCGAATCGGCGGTGATAACCGAGGAAATTAATCCTGAAACGCTGAACGCCAGCGCAATACCCACTCCGAGTAAAATTCCAAGGATGCCGCCGAGCAGGCTAAGTGTCACGGTTTCGATCAGGAATTGAGTCAAAATCTGATTCTTTGTTGCACCAACCGCCTTTCGCAAACCAATTTCCTTGGTCCGTTCGGTCACAGAGACCAGCATGAT
>CAIWRB010000458.1 GCA_903914955.1 uncultured Chloroflexota bacterium
ATATATATGAAGACTGTTTGTTCAAAAGGCGAGGATTTCCTTGTCGGGTAAGATGGCAAGCGCCCATCCTACTATACTTTTTCCTCCCCTTCAATTACCAACCACCGATTATGGCGGTACCGATCTGTGGGATACTCTGATAACGAAGCTATTATTTCATTCTTGAAATGAGGCATAGATTTGCCACAACATTTAATCGACAAATCCGCTTCTCTCGTCTATACTTAACAAACAAGCCCCGCAAGAGTGGAGTCCCACGAGGATTTGAATTGAACTACGCGATTTCGGCGCGTAGCGGATAGGGAGATAATAGCATACACCCGCCGCTTACGCAAATTGCATAGGCGGTTTTTGTTTTTGAAAGGAGATCAAAATGCTTACTGCTTATCGTAAAAAAGTGACCGTTCGTCCAGATGGAAGCATCGAAATTTTAGATTCACTCCTCAAACCTGGTACAGAAGCGGAAGTAATCGTATTGGTGGAAAGTGAACCAGAAAACACCCAAGCTGTTCAGACGCGTGTAAATGAATGGAATGCTTTATTCAAAGAGACTCAGGCATTGCCGCAGGCGCAAACCATCACTGAAGAAGAAATCGCTGCTGAAATTGCCGCCTACCGTGCCGAGAAGAAAAGATGAAGATACTCATTGACACCAATGTGCTTATTTCGGCAATTTGGCGCGATAAAAATCCTGAAAAAACCATTCTATGGATTCTTGCCCAGCCTGATTGGGAGTGGATTGTTTCGGCAGAAATTAAGGAGGAATATCAAGATGTCTTACACCGAAAAAAGTTTTCATTTCCCCCAGAGACTTTGCGTAAGTGGGAAACCATTTTAGATCGCGACACTCACTTAAGACCAGTAAATGCAGATATAGATTTTCCCCGTGATCCCAAAGACGCCATGTTTCTGGATTGCGCGATTTCAAATAACGCTGACTACCTGATTACAGGCGATGCAGATTTTAGCGAAGCTCGCAAAGTAGTGAATACTACTATTCTCTCTGTTTCCATGTTTATACGTTTATTTTGTGACGCGTAACCCTGTGCTGGCGACCTTGCTCATCCGCCTGATTAATAAATTTTTACGTAGGTTTTTCGATCAGGGAATCATCCTTTTACCCCAAAGGTGGGCTCAGTTTATAGTTCAAAAACCCACACGGGGATCATCTAAAAGATTTTTTGTAAACGCACACCGATCACAAGCAGCAAAACACAATTCGATTTCATCTCCTGATCATCGATAAATAATATTCACCCTTGTTCGTTTACTTCTTGACCTACAAAGATATAGGTCAGTGATGTAGGTCAGGTCAGTTACGTTGGATGGTTAGCTGTGGTCGTTTGATCTGTTGATTCAGCACGATCAGCTGTTGGCGCAACAACGCATTTTCTATAACCAGATCGGTTCGGCTGCGTGTCAGATCGGAAATGGCGCTGATCAAGACTGAAGTTGCCAGTTTCGTCCAGAATTTTATGCCTTCATGTAACCAGTGAAGGATATTGCTAATCATGCTTGTGCTGGCTACTTCACTCATCCGCCAGTTTTTTTTTTTTGGGATTTTAGGCGGAAATTTCGATCAGGGGATCGTCCTTTTCCTCTAGGTGGGCTCGGTTTATTTTATGAATTCTCACTGGGATCATTTGGGTAATCGTTTTCTGGAAAACACACCGATCACAAGCAGCAAAACTCAATTCGATTTCATATCCTGATCATCGATAAATAATATTCACCCTTGATTGTTCAATTCTTGACCTGCTAAGATGTAGGTCAGTTCAGAT
>CAIWRB010000459.1 GCA_903914955.1 uncultured Chloroflexota bacterium
GCAAAGTGATGGCTTCCATTAATAATCTTGTGATCGCTTTGATCCATCAGGCAAATTTCCAAAATGCTGCTCAAGCCAGACGGTGGTTCGCTGCTCATCTCTCTGATGCTTTTGCCCTGCTCACCACCCCTTTTTCATGACCTTGGAAAAACCATGAGGAAGTAACCAGCACAACTTGACTAAATGCTAAAAACCTTTACAATAACAGATGTATTGACATCTACATATCTATGAAAAGAAATTTATTCAAAATCAATCTAAAAGGCAAACTGCCTCTCTACAATCAGATCGAATGCAACTTGCGCGACCTGGTTGTAAACGGACATCTTAAATCTGGCGAGGCAATGCCTGGGGAATGGAAATTAGCAGATCTTTATGGCGTGAGCCGCCTGACCGTTCGGCGCGCCTTGGATGAACTCGTTCGCCAAAACTGGCTTGAAAAAAAACATGGTGTTGGCACGTTCGTTCGCCAACCCAACATGGCGACCATTGCATCCGGCAAGTTGAGCTTCACCGAACAAATGAGATCTATTGGGAGAGAACCAAGCAGTAAATTCATCAGTCAACGAGTTGTGCCTGCAACTGAAATAATAGCGCGCGCCCTGCGCATTCAAGACGGCGACCCGATCCTTGAGATCACCCGCATCCGTCTAGCTGACAATGTTCCGATCCTGTTTGAGTCGGCATGCCTGTCAACGGAGCAATTCCCCTCCCTGCAGACCCATGATTGGTCGCAGGAAGAGTCCCTATATAAAGTTTTAAGTGACGAATATGAAATCAATATTTCCGCAATGGATCACACCATCAAGCCCGTCACATTGACAGAGAAGGAAGCGCGTTACTTGAAAGCCAAAGCTGGCATCCCCGCGCTGCTGAGCCAGATCATTGCATTTACATCAAGCGGCGTACCGGCCGAATACGCGTGGTCAGTTTCCAATGGCGATAAAAGTGAATTTTATTTTCACTATCAACGCACATAATAAACCATCAAAGGAGGCGCAGGAAAATATCCCATCCCTGTTCGTCATATAAATATATTTTGTTGGATCAAAAGGAGAAAAAGATGAAAGCAATTCGTTCGATGTTGTTCGTGCTCATTGCCCTTGTAATGCTGGTAAGTGTGGTTGGCTGCCAGCCCAAGCAGCCAACCGGCCCCGCGACGATCCGTGTATTAACCATGGAACAGGCTGGTCCCACTGTTGACGAAATGAATTCCATTGTTGCGGAGTTCAATAAAGCCAATCCTGACATCAAGGTCGAGATCGAGTATGTGGCCTACGATGCCCTGCACGATAAGATTACAACTGCAATGGCTTCCAACCCACCTGCCTATGATGTCTTCCTTGGAGATGATATTTGGTATGCAGAGTTTGCCAAATCTGGGTATGCATTGGATGTGACTGATCGCATTTCAAAAGATATGCATGACAAAATCTTCCCCGCTGCATGGGACATCACCACCGTCAGCAGCAAAGTATATGGTATGCCCTGGTTGTTGGATGAAAAATATTTCTTCTACAATGAAGAACTACTCAAACAAGCTGGCTTTGATGCTCCACCTTCCACATGGGAAGAACTGCTTGCCCAATCCAAAGTCTTGAAGGATCAGGGCGTTGTGGAATACCCAATGGTCTGGTCATGGGGACAATACGAAGCAGCTATTTGCGATTGGGTTATCCTGCTCTACGGCAATGGTGGATCGCTCGTAGATGACAAAGGCGCACCCGCTTTCAATAGTCCTGTCGGCATAAAGACTCTCAGTTGGATGGTCCAGACTATTGACGATGGTTACACCAATCCCGCCTCCATATCTTACGTTGAGGAAGATGTACGCAATGTGTTTTCGCAAGGCAATGCCGCCTTCGCAGTGAACTGGACTTACATGTATGATCTTGTTAACTTCAATGACAAAGAATCAAAAGTCACAGGCAAGATCAAGATGGCACTTATGCCTGGCTTTGAAGGCTCTGGCGCCCAGAGTGCATCCATCAACGGCTCAATGGGATTCTCCGTTGCGGCTACCTCTCCCAATCCAGACGCTGCATGGAAGTACATTGAATTTCTAACTTCCGAAAGCATCCAGAATCAATACTCAGCCCACCTACTACCCATGTGGGGTACCAGCTATGACGGCGAGAATTTGACAAAACTGGAAGCATACACACCCGCCAACGCAGTAACTGTACCGATGTTCAATGAGCAATTCCCGTTCGCGCACGTCCGCCCGAAGGTAGCCTATTACCCCGAGGCATCCAAGGCTTTGCAACTTGCTTTGCAGGAAGCATTGACCAAACAAAAGACTCCTGAGCAGGCTCTGAACGACGCCGCCGCGAAGTGGGTCGACTTGGCTAAATAGGATTGTTCATTCCAGAGAATGGGGACGTGTAGTCCCCATTCTCCTATGGAGAGGTTATGCAACGAAAGCGAACCCTCGCACAACAAGACATGCTTGTTGGCTTTGCGCTGATCCTGCCCAGCTTTTTAATAATTCTGGGAATATCGCTTCAGCCAATACTTTCAACTTTATATTTAAGTTTATTTGAAGTCCCACGCGGAATCAATCTTCAAAACACATTCGTTGGCCTCGGCAATTACATCTCGCTATTAAGTGAACCCATCTTTTGGGCAACCATCGGGCGAACATTTTACTTCACCGTTATTTCAGTTGGGATTGAACTTGTGTTGGGTCTTGCCATCGCACAACTGATCCACGCCCACCCGCCTGGTTGGCAATTCCTTCGGACAAGTCTCATCATCCCTTGGGCAGTGCCAACCATCGTCAACGGTACGATGTGGCGTTGGATCTACAACGCGGATTATGGCGCACTAAACGGTCTTCTGTTTCAACTTGGACTTATTGATAAATATATCCCCTGGCTCACCAGACCAGATATGGCAATGAACCTCGTCATCCTTGCAGATATCTGGCATAGCGTTCCCTTCATCGCTTTGATATTGCAAGCTGCTCTTGCCACGCTTCCCCCGGACCTGGAAGAGGCTGCTTCCGTAGACGGTGCAACCGCAATTCAATATTTCTGGTTCATCCGCCTACCCCTGCTTCGACCCGCGATTCTTGTTGCGCTGATCATTCGCACCGTGGAAGCCTTCCGTGCCTTTGACCTTATTTACGTTATCACCAACGGCGGACCCGCCAATGGCACAGTGACTATTTCCTTCCTCACCTACCTTGAGATGTTTAGTTTTGGCCATGCAGGCCGTGGCTCCGCGCTTTCCTTCCTCATCTCACTTTTTACTCTTACTCTGGCTTTCATCTATATCCGCATGTTATATCGTCCTGAGGAAAAACAGTGAAAAAGACTCTGCGCATCATCCTGCTTTCGTTTTTGGTTCTATTGGCTTTGCTCTTTGTCTACGTGCCTGTTGCATGGCTGGTCATCTCAAGCATTTCATCGCGGTCCGAATTACTTTCAACACCCATTCATTGGATCCCGCAACATCCCACTTTTCAAAATTACATCAACATCCTATTTCCTTCACAGGGCACATCTGAAGTCGCAAAGACATTCCGTATTACCTTGTGGAATTCTTTAATGGTCGCAACATCGGTTACGGTCATCGCGCTGGTCTTCGGCTCAATTGCCGCTTATGCACTCATCCGCCTGCGTTTCCCTTTCCGCCAAACCTTGTTGATCAGCATTCTCGGCACGCGCATGATTCCCGAAATATCGCTGGTCATTCCAATTTATCTTTTTGCCACGCGCTTTGGGTTATTCAATTCGCCCATTATCCTCATCATTACTTATCTGAGTTTCGCTCTGCCGTTCGCGATCTGGCTCATGGCTGCATTTTTTGAATCTATTCCTGTTGAACTCGAAGATGCTGCACGTATCGATGGCTGTAATCGTCTCGAAACACTTTGGAGAATCATTCTTCCGATCTCCACGCCAGGTCTTGTATCAACGGGACTCTTTGTATTCCTCACAGCCTGGGATGAATTTTTTTTCGCGCTCATCCTCACCAGCACAGTCAGCGCAAAAACCGTACCAGTCGCCATTGCAGAATTTACAGGCCGCTATGTCGTGGATGTGGGCGGCATGATGACAGGTGGGGTTTTGGCCGCAATTCCTCCCGTGCTTCTCTCCCTCATCTTCCAGAGATATATTGTCAGCGGGCTGACAGCAGGGGCAGTGAAAGGATGAGTCAGCCAGTTGCCATCGGTGTGGATTTAGGAGGAACACTCGTCCGCGTTGGAGTTTTTAATTTGGACGGGCAGCTACTCTGTCAGAATGAAACGAGCATCGCCTCCGTTGGACCTGTTAATGGACTCAGCCTTATCGAGCACTTGATTCGCGAAAGCCTTGACTCTGTTAACTTCCCAACTCTATTGGGAATTGGCATCGGCTGCACGGGACCCCTGGACACGATTCGCGGACTCATCAACAATCCATATACGCTTGAAGGCTGGAACAACATCCCCATTGTTGAAAGACTCAACACAACCTTCAACGTCCCTGTGCGGCTTGAAAACGATGCTGATGCAGCTGCTCTTGGCGAATACTGGCAGGGAGCAGGGCGCGATGCAAAACGGCTTTATGCCGTCACTGTTGGTACTGGTGTTGGCACATCCTTGATCATAGATGGAAAAATCTATCGTGGTGTTGATGGTTCGCATCCCGAAGGCGGACATCAACTGATCGACCCGAATGGCCCCGAATGTTATTGTGGTCATCGTGGATGTTGGGAAAGTTTAATTTCGGGATCCGCAATTTCAAATCAGGCGAAAAGCATGCCAACTATGGATGCGAGATCCATCGCAGATGCCGCCCGTACAGGCGACCCGGCAGCCATCGCGATCATGCAAAAAGCCGCGCGTAATTTTAGTTTAGGCATTATCAATATCATTTCTTTTTTTGTTCCTGATGTGCTTGTCTTGAGCGGAGGCGTGATGAAAAGCTCAGATCTATTTTTGCCGACGCTTGAGAAAGCACTTAAAACTCCCAACCCAATGGTGCCGTTTGACCGCGTACACATCCTGCCAGCCACGCTTGGCTATTATGCGGGTTTATATGGCGGCGCCTACATGATTCTAAGTGAGGCAAAATGACAAAAATTCCCTACATTCTTGACATTCTCGACCAACCAAATTCTTTAAAAACCGCGCTGGAGCAATTTGAATCAGTATCGCTCGCACCACTAGCTGCGGCCATTCGCAATAATGAATTTGACCGTATTCTTATCACAGGCATGGGTGGATCACTTTACGCTTCCTATCCTGCCTGGCTACTTCTCGCAAATGCAGGGCTTCCAGTCCTTTGGATTGATACTGCTGAATTAATCCATCACACGCCCGCGCTGGTAACATCAAAAACGCTGCTCTGGATATTTTCACAGTCTGGCAAATCCGCTGAAATCATCTCAGCCATCGACTTTGGACGGATACAAAAACCCGCAGCGGTAATTGCCACCGTAAATGATCTCGAAAGCCCACTCGCAAAAGCCTCACAGGTTCAAATCCCAATTAATGCAGGAGCCGAACATACCGTTTCGACACGCACATATGTCAATTCGTTGGCAGTAGGTCAACTCGCGGCGATGGCTTTGCTTGGCAAAGATATTGAAGTTGAGCGCGCTGAACTCATGCATACGGCTTCTGCAATCGAAGCATATCTTTCAAGCTGGGAAAGTCATGTTCAACTTATTGGCAAATCCCTTGGCTTCCCTAAACGCCTCGCAATTCTTGGTCGCGGCCCTTCGCTCGCCTCCGCATATACAGGCGCACTTATCCTTGGCGAAGCATCCAAATTTATGGCAACTCCATACCAGGCAGGCGAATTCCGTCACGGCCCTCTCGAACTTGCCACACCTGACTTATCCGTCTTGCTTTTCGTAGGCCCACAAGAAACCCGAGATTTAAATCTTCACCTGCTCAATGATTTGCGCGGCTATCAAGTTAACGCATTTTGTGTAGGTTCAGAGAAGAACGATTGGCAAATTGAAATACCCAATGTTCCATCAATTGGACTGCCGTTAATGGAAATCATTCCGATTCAATTATTGACCATTCATTTTGCAGAACAGATCGGTGTGGAGCCTGGGCATTTCTTTAGAACTGGAAAAATCACTCTTGCAGAGTAAATTACAATTATTCAAGTTTTGATTTTCCAAACATACGAAAAGCATCTCAGTGTTGGCTTGTGCCGGCTACTTGACTCATTCGTCTAATTTTTTGGTATTTTAAAAAGAAACTTCGTCAGACGATTCTGCTTTCCCCTCCAGGGTGAACTCAATTTATTTTACTTCTGCTGGAAAATTATGAAGGTAAAAGGGGGGGAGAGAATAATCCTCTCTTACCCTCATAATTCTAGGCGGGTGAGTGAAGAAGCCGGCACAGGTGCAAGTTTCCATTCCCCTTGAATTATTGGAATATCTGAATATATGTTGGTATCAACAGTCTACGCTTTTAGCCACTCGTTTATAAAGGCCATCGTTCAATTGTTTTTCAATACCCTCCTGAGTTGTCAAGACTTGTTTTTACCCAACTCAACAGATACGAACTTTCTTCTTCAATTTAATTTTAATGATTAAGTTCCCAAATGATGCGAAGTCCATCAAGCGTCAACCAGGGGGCGATGATATCTATAACTTTGGTTTCTTTGGCGACGACTTCAGCCAGCCCGCCCGTTGCGATGACTTTCATATCGCTTCCTAATTCGGATCTGAATCTTGCCACCATTCCCTCGACCATGCTCACGTAACCAAACAATAAACCTGATTGCATCGCGTGGATTGTGTTACGGCCAATGACGGAAGGCGGAACCTGTAAATCAATCCGCGGTAATTTTGCAGCGCGAGTGTATAAGGCCTCAGCAGCGAGATTTATTCCAGCAGTGATCGCGCCGCCAAGATATTCACCGTCTTTTGTGATGGCGTTGAATGTAGTAGCAGTTCCAAAATCGACCACGCAGGCAGGGCCGCCATAAAACTTCATCACCGCCACCGCGTCACAGACGCGGTCAGCCCCGACAGCTTTGGGATCTTCATAGCGGATCTTGATCCCCGTTTTGATGCCCGCATCCACAACCAACGGTTCTTGTTTAAGGTATTCACGGCAAGCTTGAATTACCCTGCCTGTCAATGGCGGCACAACCGAAGCAAGTGAAATGCCTGTAATTTCATTCAACGTTTTTCCTGCATTTTGCAACAGGCCTAAAAATTGCAAGCCATATTCATCGGGCATGCGGTTATTGTCGGTAGCGATTCGCCAATGCGCGCCGAGTTGATCGCCTTCATATAATCCAAGTGTGAGGTTGGTATTACCAATATCTATGGTGAGGAGCATGGTTCTATTTTACCGCTTCTATGATTTCCGCGACCATATCATAACGATGGAATTGCGGCATGATGTAAACTCCGCTTGCCCAGGATTTTATATTTTGAATCAATTCAACTGCGAGTTCCACACCGATTTTTGCTCCACGCTCCGAGTCTCCCGCCGACTCAATTTTTATGCGCGCTTCTTCCGGGATGAATATCCCTGGAACTTCATGATGCAAAAAGCTCGCGTGTTTGGCGCTCACCAAAGGCAGAATGCCCGCAAAAATCGGTTTATCCAGTTTGCCATATTTTACTTCGTAGGCTTCAAGCAATTTCGGACCATCGTCAACATGATAGGTCGGCTGTGTCAGAAAAAAATCCGCGCCCGCTTTAACTTTGCGATGCAAATTCTTCACTTCGTTATCCATATCTTGCGGGCAAAGATTCAATGCAGCGCCCACAAAAAAATTCGTAGGCTGGCCAATGCTTGTTCCCGAATGATCCACCCCCATGTTGAATCCTTGTTTGATGAGTTTGATCAATCCTGAAGGGACGAGATCGTAGTTATCCATCGCTTCGGGATAATCACCAATCGAAGTTGGGTCGCCCATCACGACGAAAACATTGCGAATGCCGAGCGCGTGTGCGGCAAGCAAGTCACCCTGCACGCGCAAAAGATTACGCCCACGGGTGGGGAAATGCAAAGTAGATTCCACACCAACTTTACGCTGGACCAGATCGCAGACCGCCCAGGCTGACATGCGCATGCGCGCCATCGGCGAATCAGCTACATTGATAACGTCCGCGCCTGCATCGTGCAGCAGGGATGCGCCTGCCAGTAATTTATGAGTCGAGAGTCCGCGCGGCGGATCCATTTCGACACAAATGGAAAATTTTCCTGAGGAAAGTTTTTGTGCGAGCTGCGTCGGCTGTTCAATCTCTGATATTTCCATGTCTAAAAGCTCCGAGGTTTCCAAGAGCTCGGAGCTTTGAATAGGAACCGATTCAAAAGCCTTCTTCATCGCAGAGATATGTTGGGGCGTTGTGCCGCAGCATCCGCCGACAATGTTCGCGCCCGCTTCCCGGAACGCGAGCGCGTAATCGCCAAAATAATCCGCATCGGCAGGATACATAATGCGCCCGCCGACCTGTTCAGGCCAGCCCGCGTTTGGCTTGACCCAAAACTTCGCGAAGCGGTCAGGCACAGCTTGTTTCATTTGCTTGAGAATACGAAGCAACTGTGACGGTCCACCTGAACAATTCACGCCGATCACATCCGCGCCTGCTTCTTTTAATTTGCGCGCCACTTTCATTGGATCATCGCCGAGCAGGGTTCGGTCATCGCGAGTAAATGTGACCGATGCAACGATTGGCAGTTTCGAAACCTGCTTCGCAGCTTTGATCGCCTCTTGAATTTCGTACAGGTCGCTCATGGTTTCGACGACGATCAACTCTGCGCCCGCATCTGCCAGAGCTTTGATTTGCTCCACAAATACGGCGCGCGCCTCATCGGGTTTGACTCGTCCATAAGGAGCGATGTGCACTCCAAGCGGACCAATATCACCGGCCACGAGCACATCCTTGAATGACGCGGCCACTGCACGCATTGCAAGTTCGACTCCTGCGCGATTGATCCTGACCACATCATCTTCGAGCCCATGTTTTTTTAATTTAAATCGGTTCGCGCCAAATGTGTTTGTGATGATCAACTGCGCGCCCGCTTCAATGTATTCGCGATGTATATCCGCCACAGCCGCGGGGTTTGTTAAATTTAGTTCATCAAAGCATTTGTCGAACCCCACACCGCGCGCGTGCAGCATCGTGCCCATCGCACCGTCGGCGAGAATTGTCCCCAGCGAAAGTTGTTGCAGAAAATCCATATCACCTCATTATTGGTTACAAGAAAAACGCAGACAAATTTGCATACATAATTTCTTGGCTATATTACTTCATCAATTGTTCAACGCGACTCTCACCCACTGAGTAATACTGCGTCTGCGCATGGTGCACAATGATCGCGGCCGTGGATTGCTCGGGAAGGAGTTGCCCTGAAGTGTAGAATTTAATCCAAAGATAGTTTCTATCATGAGCAACCCTAAACTAAACATGAGTAATTCAGATATTATTATTTATGAATTTTTCTTACCAGCACTTTTGTTTCGAGGTCACTTTTTTAATATAAGATAGTATTCCGCCATCACGTTCTACTGTGTAAACAACCTCACCGTTGAGACAGCGGTTTTCGTCGGCATTGGTCCGGGTTAAAAAGAGAACGTAATAATAGCCGACATCACCTAAGTCAACTGGGTCTTGAGTTCCAGTGAATCTACTCTTGAGATCGGGGCGAGCGTATGTGCGGGCAACGTGCCGTGGTCCTCCAATGACGACAATTTGTGTTCCTGGCTCCGCGTTCGTATTGATGTATTCCTGCGCTTCCTTGAACGAAATCCCCGAATAGTCCAGGTCAAATTTGCGAAATGCGCCGCCTACGCCGCCCGTCAAATTATTGAAGTAAACATATTCATAAGGGTGAAGTTGGATACAAGCATAAACTCCAGGCAAAATAATAACAAGCACCAGTGCTGCTTTCAACAGAGGAACTTTTATGCTTTCCAAAAGCGAATCCAAGCCAATACCTGCGAAGATAAAAAGCGGAGGGAGAAGAAACAATAGCTGACGGGCGTTATCATAAAGAGTGCTGCCCGATAAACTGATATAAAGAGCTGGCGCTAATAGCCATATTACAAACAAAAGAACCGGTTCTCTATTCTTGCCTTTGACAAAAGACCAAAAAGCAAGCACCGCGCCAATCGCAATGAGGATCAACATTGGTTCTGTCAATTGCAGGCTTATAAGCGTAGGAAAATATGTTACAGGCAGTTTATCAGCAGGGTATAAATTCCCATTAAAAAGGGTTTCCCCCGTATTGGGAAATTTAGACATGATCTGCAGACTTTCCATAAAATTTGAGACGGGCCCCTTCCACAAATACGGCCAGGTAAGATAAGTTATTATGCCTGTAATGAAAAAATAATAGGGGACAATGGATATTGTTTTACGCGGAAATTTCCATAGACCGTATAAAATCACAAATGCACCCGCCATCGGCCCCAATGAGCGGATCGAAGTTGTCACTCCTAATACAATTCCAGCTAGAAGGATTTTCCACCATTTTGATTTGGGGGAGTCATCCAACATTTGCAGGCCTAGGTAAAGGCTGGCGATGAAAAACATCATAAAGGGAAGATCTTTTGGATTGATGAATGCGTTTCCCCAAAAGAGGGGTTGAGTAGCAAACAACAATGCAATTCCAAATGCAGCCCCTTCACTCATCCAGCGCATTGACAAAAGGTATAAAGAGAGAACACCGAATAAAAATGTCAAAAAATAAACGAAGTGATAAGCGGTAAAGGATGACCAGGCTGGATGCAAGATAAGCATAAATCGGGAGAGGATCGCTGAGAGCATGAAGTGCGCCGGTCCATAAAGATTTAAGTGCGTATCGGAGTCAAAGGCTACATAATCTTCAGGATGAAGAAAGTATTGATAAGCGTTAAGCGTTCGATCTGCATGACGATAAATGGCAACTTCATCCCAACTTAGCCCGTAATCTGGCGCGGTGAAATACCCAACACATAAAGCAACAATCAAGAAAAGGAATAATACTATGCGTGGCAAGTATGGTTGATATCTCATAGCGCACCTCTTATTTCATTAACTGCTCAACTCTGAATTCGCCCATTGAGTAATACTCGCCTGTGCATGGTGCACAATGATCGCGGCCGTGGATTGCGCAGGGATGAGCTGTCCTGCTGTAGAGAGGCTCATTCCAAGTTCGGATTCTACCGCAGGAAGCAACTTAAAGACTTTGAAATGATCTTCCAACTCAGGCATGGTAGCCCCATGAATAACGTTTGCCTTGTTCTTCGCCAATGCCTAGCTCGCGGCGGATATGGTTGTGCAGATAATTGGCTGTCGCTTGGCAGTTTGGACGGCGAGTCCATGGGCAAAGTAAGCTTCAGTGTAATCGTTAGCGGCTTGAAGCGCCACTTCGGGTTTGACTCGTCCATAAGGAGCGATGCGCACCCAAGCGGACCAATGTGACCAACCACGAGTACATTCTTGAATGACACGGCCTCAGCCCGCATTGCAAGTTCAACATCTGCGCAATTGATCTTGACCACATCATCTTCGACCCATGTTTTTTTAATTTAAATCGGTTCGCACCGAATGTGTTTGTGATAATCAACTGCGCGCCAGCTTCAATGTATTCGTGGTGTATATCCGCCACTGCTGCGGGGTTTCTTAAATTTAGTTCATCAAAACATTTATCAAATCCCACACCGCGCGCAGCATCGTGACCATCGCACCGTCGGTGAGAATTGTCCCCAGCGAAAGTAGTTGCAGAAAATCTATTTCACCTCATTATTGGTAGCAGGAAGAATGTAGACAAATATGCATACGTAATTTCTTGTTTCTGTTGTTTTTACTTCGTCAGATCAAAGGGCTCATCGGCTACTCCTCCAGGCCGGCCTATGGATTGGTTTGGACAACCATCATCTTTGAAAGACTTGTCGGAAAAGCGATTCGTTCCTGGGGAGCATATCCATCCTCATAGCGGAACGGAGGGAAGCTACTCAACGGATGCTCCGCGCTCATTAATATTTTTCCATCAACTGGAGGAACTTCATCAGGGAGTAAAAAAATATACTTAATGTAATAGGCTTTATAAGGCCCGACATCAATCACATTAGACGTGTAGTAATAGGTCATATTTTTCGGCGGTTTAAAATACGGGTAAACTTTTCGCACCTGGTTTGCAAAGTTAAGAGGATAAATAATAAGAAACGGACGTCGAAAATTTAAGCCCGCTTGTAGAATCACAACAGCAAGAATAACAACCGTGATGAGGTGCCCCCAGCGCTTGCTGCCTTCAATCATTCTTAAACCATATGCACTCGCCAAAACTAGGAATGGAACCATCTCACGAACCAAGCGCCCATAGACAACAAACTTATGGAGAACCATTGAAGAGATGACAAAGCACGCATAGATAAATAACGCTCCTCCCACCCAGATAATGACGCGTTGAGAGTCGCTTCTTGAAATCATAACAATGGCATAAGAAATTAGCAGGAGCCACACGATCAACAAGAAGTGCTCTGCTGTCCACAAATATTCAAATGGCAAAATTGCTCCTTCAGAGAAATTCCCATTCGTAATTGTGTCGGAAAACTCCCCATATCCCTGCATCAAGTCATTACCAAACTGCCCATTAATCCAAACTAACAAGAGTAATGTGGCGAAGAAACCCAACCCTGCAAATACGGTTCGAGAAATTAAGCGAGTAAATGACCCAAAAGCATATAGTATATGCACAATAAATATAAAACCAACGAGCGCCCAATAGCCATTGTAAATAAAGAAAGCAAGGAAACCGAAAATGCCCGTGAGCATGGATGTCCAAATACCAGATTCACGCCTTAACCCAATGTACAGTGCCAACAAACCAAAAGTCATTGCTGGATCGAACGGGAAAAGGTGCGATGAGTAATAAAATAGTGTATTAGAAGCCGCGGCTAGGAACGAAGCCAACAGCGCCTCTGTTTTGTCGCCGCCAAGCCTTAGTGCTAAAAACCAAATGAGAGCTATATTTATCAAGCTAAACAAACCAAAGAAGAGCGCCGGAATAATGGAATTCTCTCCTCGTTTCAATTCCACCATCGCAGGGATGACGCCTAGAAATTTAAAACCCTGATGCGCAGCCTCCCTCGTCAATTCTGTCAGCGCTGCAGCGTAATCTCCTTTTTGGATATCGCGAGCGACCTCACGACAATACAGGTAGCGATACTCATCCGGATTAAAGAATTGACCGCCTTGAAAGGCAAGTCCCCACCTCAGTAAAAAGGAAACAATCAATACGGCAGCCAAGAGGATATGCTGAACAGCTATGGGGAGCTGCAAAGGTTTTGTTCGTTCAATAATTTTCATAGCCTATGATCTACTACTTCTAGGGCATAACCAAGGAATAATACAGCGCGTGGCAAATAGGCTTGATATCTCATAGCGCACCTCCTACTTCATCAACTGGTCAACGCGACTCTCACCCACTGAGTAATACTTCGCCTGCGCATGGTGCACAATGATTGCGGCCGTGGATTGCTCGGGGATGAGTTGTCCCGAAGTAGATAACCTCATGCCAAGTTCGGATTCTACCGCAGGAAGCAACTTTAAAACCTTGAAATGATCTTCCAACTCAGGAATGGCAGGGTAGCCCCATGAGTAACGTTTGCCTTGTTTCTCACCGAGTCCCAGCTCGCGGCGGATATGGTCGTGCAGATAATTGGCTGTCGCTTCGGCAGTTTGGACGGCTAGTCCATGGGCAAAGTAGGCTTCGGTGTAATCGTTGGCGGCTTGCATCTTTTCAAATTTTTCAGTAGCTTCGAGGCCAACCGTGACGACTTGAAGCGCGACCACATCCATTTGACCAGACTCAACAGAAGTGTAGTAATCTGACAGCGCAAGATGATCATCGTAAGGCTGGCGCGGACAAGTGAGGCGTGTTAGTGTAATTAGGCTCACGGGATCGTAAATCACCAGCGCATCACCATCAGCCTGGCATGGGAAATAGCCATACACAGCTTGAGGTTTGAGCCAGCCATCTTTGAGCGCTTCCTTGGTCATTTTTTGCAGGCGGGCGTCGAATTCTTTCTTTAACTTTTCCCATTCCTTGCCGTGCGTATTTTTCGCACCCCATGAAAGCCGATACAACTCATTGATATTGAGATGTTTGAAAATCATTTCAAGCGGCATATCTTTTACGACGCGCTGACCGAGTTTGACGGGTAGCTGAATCGGCGCAGGGACAATGTTTGAACGTGTTAGCGTTTCACCATTTGAACGTTGAACGCTTACACGTTCTATTTCCATATCCGCATCTTTTCGGAGTTGTTCAAGCATGGCAGGCTTGCGTTTAGAATCGATCAGTGCCTCCATCGTATCCAAACCTTCAAAGGCATCCTTACAATAGAAGACACCAGGCTCGTATGCGCTGCCATCCTCAGTGAAGAGGATGCGGCGCCCGAAGCGGCGATTGATGGCCGCACCGCCGATCAGGATCGGAATCTTATGTCCGCGGCGCTGCATTTCGTTGATGATGAGCGGCATCTGCTTCGAAGTGGATACCAACAGCGCAGACAAGCCGATCGCGGTGGCGTTGGCTTCGACAGCTTTGGTGATGATCGTCTCGGCTGGGACTTGTTTGCCCAAGTCAATCACAGTGTAGCCGTTATTGGCGAGAATCGTCTTGACAAGATTTTTACCGATGTCATGCACATCGCCATAGACGGTTGCGATCACAACCGTACCCTTGGTGACACCTTCAATTTTCTCAAGATAATTCTCAAGATGAGAGACGGTCTTTTTCATCGTCTCAGCAGATTGCAGGACGAAAGGCAATATCAATTCGCCCGCGCCGAATTTATCGCCCACTTCTTTCATGGCGGGAAGCAGAACAGTGTTGAGTGTGTGGACGGCGACTTCGTGTTTCAAGGAGCGTTGTTCCCTGCTCCCCTCTGGGGGAGGGTTAGGGATAAGGGAGCGATTCATGATCTCGTCAATATCCGCCTCGACTCCGTCTTTGTGACGATGCAAAATTTTCCAGTGCAGACGTTGTTCGGGAGTCATTCCCTCAGTAGGGTTAGTAACAGTGGACTCATTTGAAACCGTGACCGTCTCGAAGTATTGAATGGAACGTTGGAGCGCATCTGCGCGGCGATTGAAGATCAGGTCTTCGCACAGATTGCGTTCTTCGGTATCAATTTCGGCGTAGGGTTTAACATGTGTCGGATTTACGATCGCCATATCCAAACCAGCCTGTACGCAGTAATACAACATGACCGAGTTGAGCGCTGGACGAGCTTGCGGCGCGAGGCCAAATGATAAATTACTTACGCCAAGCGAAGTCATCACATCTGGCAAATTCTGTTTGATGAGTCGAATGCCTTCGATGGTTTCCTTTGCAGAATCCACAAATTCCACGTCACCAGTGGCGAGGGTGAAAGTGAGGTCATCGAAGACCAAATCTTCGGGTTTGAGTCCGTGGTCGTTGACAGCAATATCAAAAATACGTTGTGCAACTTCATATTTGAGTTGCGCGGTTTTTGCCATGCCATTCTCATCTATAGTTAGACAGATCACTGCGGCATTATATTTTTTTGCGAGACCAAAAATCTTATCAGCTTTTTCGCGACCTGACTCAAGATGGGTAGAGTTGATGAGACAACGCCCAGGTGCTGTTTGCAATGCAATCTCCATCACATCCAATTCGGTGGTGTCGATCACAAGCGGCACATCCACGCCCATGGATAACTTCTTAATGACCTTGCGCATCAGTTCGCCTTCATCAGCGCGTTCAGTGACTGCCACGGAAATATCCAAAGCATGTGCGCCGCCTGCGACTTGTTCACGCGCGATCTGCAAGATGCCATCGTAATCTTCTTCGAGTAGCAATCGTTTGAACTTACGCGAACCTTGCGCATTGCAGCGCTCACCGAGCAGGGTTGGGGCGGGTTCCTGTCGCATGGAAATAGCTGACATGGCAGAGGCAAGCTGAGGCGTAGAGTGAAGCGGTCGCTTTGGGTGTGGATGCGCATCCAGTTTTTGGATCAGTAACTTAAGATGTTCAGGCGTCGTGCCGCAGCATCCACCCACAACTGAAATGTTGTACTTAGTCACGAATTCATACAGGTCATTCGCAAACGGCTCAGGCTCAAGTGGATAAACTGCCTGCCCGTCGACATTGAGTGGAAGACCCGCGTTGGGAATACATGAAACAGGCAAGGTGGAATTTTCGCCGAGGAACTGAATCGGCTCGCGCATGTGTTCGGGCCCCGTGGAGCAGTTGAGGCCGATAACGTCGATGCCCATGCCTTCCAGGATCGCAAGCGACGCGTTGATATCTGTGCCGAGCAGCATACGGCCCGTCGTATCCAACGTGACCTGAGCCTGGATCGGCAAATATTGCTGAGTCTCGGCGAAAGCATTGTGAATGCCAGTGATTGCGGCTTTGACTTCGAGAATATCCTGCGATGTTTCAATCAGCAGAAGATCAACGCCGCCTTGGATTAATCCGACAGCCTGCTCGCGGAAAATATCGATCAACTCATCGTATTTGACATTTGAAAGTTCAGGATCATCCGTAGATGGAAGTTTGCCCGATGGGCCGATGGAACCAGCGACAAATCTGGGGTTTTTGATTTGCGAATATTCGTCAGCAAGGCTTCTTGCAAGTTTGGCGGCGGCCATGTTCATTTCAATAATGCGGTCTTGCAGGCCGTATTCAACCATCGTCAAACGGTTGGAGCGGAAGGTGTCAGTCTCGAGCACATCTACGCCGATTTCAAGAAACGAGCGATGGACTTTTTCCACGGCTTCGGGATACGAAATAACGAGGTAGTCATTACATCCGTTGTATTGCTCGCCGCCAAAATCTTCGGCGGTCAGATTTTGTAGTTGCAGGCTCGTTCCCATCGCGCCATCAAAGACGAGGACTTTCTTTTCGAGGGCATCGAGATAGCGGCGGTTGGTATATTTGCGAATCATTAAATCTCCTGAAATTTTTTATATTGATAAAAATATTTTCCACATCGTTTAGCACTACGAAAAAGATCCCAGAGCTAAAAACCCTTCGGTAACACCGCCCGCCCCGCATCGGTCATCTTGCCTTCTTCGATCATTCTTTGCGCGCGCTCAATATTTGTATCCGTCCACAGGGATTTTTGTCTGCGCGGCGTGAAGCGTTTCGCAAAACGTTGATCATCCATGCCTTTTTCGAATCCGTCGATCCAGCCGAAGCAAATAGCCTCTTCAACCGCCTCTGCATACGGAATGGATGGCTTTTGAGTAAATTTCTTATATTGAATCAACCAGATCTCTTTACGAATCTTGTGATGCTTTTCCAGCCACTCGCGGAATTCTTCACGCGTTGTTACATAAATAGTTTCGCCAATTTCCATAATAACCTCCACATTTTAAAAAACTCAATCGTTCAAGTTTTATATCACGAGCAAGGGGGCAGGTCAAATAGAAATTATGCTTGACTTCAATTTGATTCAAAACTATACTCACTATTAAGTTTTCCCTTAATTGAGAAAGTGGTAAATGAAAAAATGAAAACAGTTCAACCCATCCAATCCTTTGACAAGATCAAACTTCTGGCGGACTCGCGCCGCATGGAGATTCTGCGTCTGTTGATGGACACCCCCGCCACACTCACGCATCTCGCACGGACCTTGAAACAGTCTCCCGCGTGGATACGACATCACATCCTCGCGCTTGAATCTGGAGATTTGATCGAAGTCGGCGAGGTCCGCAAAACTGGCAAAGTAATGGAAAAGTTCTATCGCGCAAAAGGCGGCGCATTCCTCTTACAAGAGATTATCCTGCCTAAGAGCAAAAAACCTGCGGTCATTTTTTCAGGAAGTCACGATCTGGCCCTCGAGGAAATTGCCGAGCATCTCAGCAAACACGTGACCATGCTAGGCCTGCCTGTTGGCTCTTTGGATGGGCTGGTCAACTTGCGGCAGGGATTATGTCAAATTTCGGGATCTCATATTTTGGATGAGACGGGCGAATACAACACATCCACGGTCCGGCATCTCTTCCCAGACCGCAGCGTGGAATTAGTGACACTTGCCCATCGCACCCAGGGACTTCTCCTCGCACCGGACAATCCAAAAGGCATCAAGAAAATTTCAGACATCGTGCGTACAAACATCAAATTCATTAACCGCAACGCAGGCTCAGGCACGCGCCTCTGGATCGATGCTGAGCTCAAAAAACAAAATATAGACCCGTCACTTGTTAATGGATATGAGAGTTCTGTAAAAACACACAGCGAGGCCGCCGTATTGATCTCGCAAAATAAAGCCGATGTATCTATTGGCTTGCAAGCCGCCGCGCACCAACACGGACTCGACTTCATCCCACTTTTCGAGGAACGTTACGATCTAATTCTGCCGCGCGAAAATGAGAAGACCCTTTCGCCACTGCTGGATTATTTGCAAACATCCAATTTCCGCAACGGGCTCAACTTGCTGACAGGATATAACGCATCCCATAGCGGCGAACAAATCCAAATCTAAAGGAGAAGACCATGAAACTTAGCGCACGCAACGTATTAATAGGAAAAGTTGTAAAAGTCACCAAGGGAGCGGTGAATTCCGAGGTGACTTTGGAATTGCCCGGAGGGGCAGTAATCGTTTCCATCATCACCAATGCATCCGTATCCAGCCTCGGGTTAAAAAAAGGCAAAGAGGCTTATGCCGTGATCAAAGCCTCAAACGTCATGATGGCTGTTGACAACTAGAAAAATAAATGAAACGATGTCTTTCAATTCTTTTTTTATTGATGCTGTTGCTTTCGGCATGTGCTTCAGTTGCTGCCACCACAACAACTGTCCCGGTTCAGGCCGCAACAGTTGTCTCGGTTCCAACCGCAACAGATGCCCCGCCGCAGGTGATACAACCTGCAGTGTCGAATGTTTTGTTTCAGATCATCAAAGCGGATGGCACGAAGTTTGATGTGACCCTCGATGCGGTCAAGGTAATACCCCTTACCCAACTCACCGTTGAAGGCAAGGTGCAGGAAGGCCCGAAACTTTCGGATGTATTAGCTCTGGCCGGCGTAACCGACTATACCGAGGTGACTATTAACGGCAGCAGCGCTCCTTCAACATTGATTCGCACTCAAGTGGAAGACAATACCATTCTTGATTTCAGCAATCGCGGCACGATGAAACTTGCCACTACTTATATTCCCAAAGCAAACTGGACAAAGGACATCACGGGCATCACTGTTAAGTAATAACTCCAGTACTTTTTTTATTTTGCACTTTAAATTAAGTAAAAACTTAATTGAACAAAATTCATAGGGTTAAGAAATGCATTATTTGCTTGGCATTGACGATACCGATAATCTCGAATCGCGCGGCACAGGTCATCGTGTCCGTCAGCTTGCGGATTGGCTTGCCGAGAATAAACTGGCTGTACCGCTGGGAATTACCCGCCATCAACTTTTGGTTGACCCACAAATTCCATATACATCTCATAACAGTTCAGCGTGCTTATCTATTGAAACCGAGAATGCCGATGATGTGTGGGAGGCCTCGCGTGAATTTCTTCTGCGTGAAAGCGCAGGTGGATCAGATGCTGGCTTAACTCTGGCGCAATGGGACTCTATCAACGACTGCTTGTTATCCTTCGCAAAACGGGCAAAGATCGTAGTGTTGACCATGCTTGAAGCTGAACAAACAGCCTCACAGTCGCAGATAAGATGCGAAGGGTTGACAGGGACACATGGAGGAATTATCGGCGCATTATCCTCTATCGGATTACATCGCTCTGGTAATGATGGCCGATTTCTATGGCTGCCAGGCATGCGTGAGTTGAAGGATAAATATCAAGTCGGTGAGATTTGCAGATTGGGGCATATAGATCGTATTTGCGCACTAAACAATGTGGAACTGCATCCAAAAACAATTGTTGATGTCGGTGAATGGATCCGTCCCGTCTTGCGTGACGGCAAAGCCACATTATATGTAGAGGAGAACAATCATGAATGGCACATCATCTCTAAAGAACATATCAAAAAACTTTCCAACTGAGTGGTCACTCTCATGGATCGAAGCACTGCTGTTAATTGGCGGCGGCGTATTGGCAGTCATACTTCACCGCGCATTTGATACCTCGCCTGGCTTGCCCGGTCATCACGGCATCGAATGGATGGCTTTGATGATCATCGGCCGTGCGTCATCAAAGTATCGCGGCGCGGGCACACTCACGAGCATTGGCGCATCGTTCGCATCAGTTCTACCATTTCTGCATGGCGATAATCCATTCACATGGATGTACTATCTGTTACCCGGCCCGGTCATAGACCTGGCTTTTCGCTATCTGCCCCGCTATGCAAATAAACTCTGGTTTATGGTTTTATTGGGCGGTTTCGCACATATGACGAAACCGATCGGTCAGGTAACAGTGAACCTGCTCACTGGCTGGCCTATTGGCTCGTTCCGCTTTGGCATTTTGTATCCATTCACCAGCCACCTTCTCTTTGGGATGATCGGTGGATTGCTTGGCGCGCTCGTTGTGCTTGGCATTCACCATGCATCAAAAAAATCTTCGTAATAAAGGAATGAAAAATGAAACTCACTACTCGTAATTTGTTATTGACACTTGGCATGATATTGGCTATCGCCTTATCAGCCTGCGGTCCAGTCGCCACGCCGACCGCTGCTCCAGCCACTGAAGCCCCCACTGCAACCGAAGCCCCCACTGCCGCTCCCACCGCTATACCTGCTCCTACCAACCCGGACATCATCCTTGCGACCACCACATCCACGCAAGACTCTGGTCTGCTTGATGTGCTGATTCCGCTCTTCGAAGCAGAGACAGGCTACAAGGTCAAGACCATCGCAGTTGGTTCTGGCGCAGCAATCACCATGGGACAGGAAGGCAATGCCGACGTGCTGCTAGTCCACTCACCTGCGGCTGAAGTAACCTTCATGAGCGACGGCTGGGGCAAGGATCGCGCCTTGATCATGCACAATGATTTCATCCTCGTTGGCCCTGCCGCTGACCCCGCAAAAGTTAAGGGACTTGGACCGTCAGATGCTTTCAAAGCCATCGCCGCAGCAGAGTCAACATTTGCGGCCCGCGCAGATAAATCTGGCACCAGCACGAAAGAACTTGGCCTTTGGAAGAAAGCCGGGATTGACCCCGCCACCACAAAACCAGCCTGGTATCTTGAAACAGGCCAGGGAATGGGCGCCACTTTAACCATCGCATCCGAAAAGGGCGCTTATACATTGACCGATCGCGCTACCTTCCTTGCAAATAAAGATAAACTTCAATTGGAAATTTTGCTTGAAGGCAACAATGCTTTGTTGAATGTGTATCACGTCATGACCATTGATCAAGCAAAATGGCCGAACACAAATTATGATGGAGCGATCGCCTTCCTGAAATTCATGACTGAACCATCCACACAGGAAGTCATCGGAAAATTCGGCGTGGATAAATATGGACAACAGCTATTTATTCCCGACGCAGACAAAACCGACGCAGATCTGGGGCTGTAGTAAAATCTTTGTTTAAAGGTAATTAGTGAAAAGTAAAAAGTAATACGCAACATGTATTACTTTTTACTTTTTTTACTTTTTTTACTTCTTTTACTGCATATTCCCATGTCTGAAATTTTTGAAATCACTCTTCTCTCATTACAAGTCTCAACACTTGCAACCCTCATCAGTTTGCTGATCGGTCTGCCGTTTGGCACATGGCTGGCGCTGGGAAATTTTCGCGGCAGATCATTCATGCTGAGTATTGTCAACACAGGCATGGCGCTGCCGCCTGTCGTTGTTGGGCTTGTTGTCGCGATTACTTTATGGCGCAGCGGCCCGCTGGGAGGGTTGCATTTGATCTACACCCCCATCGCCATCATCATCGCGCAGACGATCATCTCGGCGCCCGTGGTTATGGGATTAACCTCCGCGGCACTTGAATCACTTGATCCGCGGTTGCAACAACAACTGCTCGGGTTGGGCGCATCCCGCCCGCAAATGATCTGGATGTTATGGAGAGAAGCTCGCCTGCCTCTGCTTGCCGCGCTCATGGCGGGCTTTGGCTCAGTCATTTCAGAAGTCGGCGCTTCGATGATGGTTGGCGGAAACATCAAAGATCAAACGCGCGTCTTGACGACTGCAATTGTATTGGAAACATCCAAAGGGGAATTCGGAAATGCACTCGCGCTAAGCGCGTTATTGCTAACCCTGACCTATCTTATCAACCTCGCGCTGACATTGATCCAGCAAAAGGGACACAAAAAATGAGCGCTCTAATTTCCATTCACGATCTGCTCATTCAACGCAATGGACGCGATGCATTGAAGATCAAATCACTTGAGATCAAACATGGCGAGACCCTGGCACTTGTCGGCCCGAACGGCGCGGGAAAAAGCACGTTCTTGCTGGCACTCGCACATCTCATCAAACCCAAACATGGAGAGATCCTCTTTAATGAAAAGCCAATTTCACAGATGAACGAACTTGAGTATCGACGCAAAATATCATTTGTCTTTCAAGATCCATTACTTATGGATATGTCTGTTGAAAAAAATATTGCGCTTGGATTAAAGTTCCGCGGCACCGACAAGGATCAGATACGCACACAGATTAATAAGTGGAGTAAAGCCATGGGAGTAGAGTCACTGCTCGGACGGCGGGCGGGTCAACTTTCAGGAGGCGAGGCGCAAAGAGTCAGCCTTGCGCGGGCCTTTGTTCTCGATCCCGAATTGCTTCTTATGGACGAACCGTTCTCAGCTGTCGATCCCCCAACCCGTACACAATTGATCAAAGACCTATCCAACTTATTATCACAAGATCAGCGCACCACCATTATTGTCACACACAATCTTGCCGAAGCCGCACAAATCGGAAATCGTATGGCTGTGATCATTAATGGTGAATTGAAACAAGCGGGAACTCCGAAGCAAATTAAGGAAAATCCAGCGGATATAAGCGTGGAAAAATTTTTGAAGGAACTTTAGGATTGCGGACTTAGCCCGTGCTCCCTTTTTAACGGCGTACACCGCGTTTACACGCGGTGCAGCCAAAAAACCAACTCAGAGGGAGGAGAGAGTTTGGAAGAGCAACTTTTGGTTGCTCAATTACACAGAGTCGAGGTCAGGATTTGTGCCGCAGAGGGCGCAAGCCGCTTTTTCAAACGAGTTGCATTCCAATGCATTCGAGCAGCGGCGTCCGATAATTCTTGGCGGCTGGTCTGGCAGATTTTCAGCGGGATACACCACATTATTCTCAATCGCGATCTCGCGCGCGGCATGTTCGCAGTATTTGATCTTTTCAATTTTCCAAATCTTTTCTGCCATGTCTGCTCCTGATTCCAATGCTCAAAGTTTATAACAAAAATGACGATCAGTGTAGTGACAGGCGTCACACACTCGTATGACAAAACGCATATTGTGGATATGATATATCTTTATTTTACTGCAAGATGATAGATGCTGCCATTATCGCTGGCGAAATAAATTTCCCCTGATTCGTCCTGACCAAACGTCGTGATCGTCACGCCCGTTTCAAACATAACCTGGGACTGCCACTGACCCTCGGAGAGGATCAGCCCCCAAATTTTTCCTGAACAATAATCTCCGAATAAATATATGCCATTCCATTCAGGCATTGCGCCGCGATACACATATCCACCAGTGACGGAGCAGCCGCCTTCGTTGTGACTATATTCAGCGACCGGGAGAAGCAAACCAGGTTGAGGCGCGCCGTCGTAGCCATGATTGCCTTCCATGATAGACCAGCCAAAATTGGCGCCACCTTGCGAATCCGCGGGCAGATAATCAATCTCCTCCCAATCACCCTGACCTACATCGCCGATATACAAATCGCCTGTGGCGCGGTCAAAAGAGATGCGCCACGGATTGCGAAGCCCATAAGCCCAGACTTCGTTCCCAAATGGATTATCCATTGGAATGCTGTATGTTTCGCTGCTGTCTACATTTATGCGCAAAATTTTCCCGAGCAAGGAGGTTATATTTTGACCATTCTTGTGCGGGTCACCGGCGAAGCCGCCGTCACCAAGGCCTGCGTAAAGATAACCGTCGGCGCCAAAGGCTAAAGAACCGCCATTGTGATTGGGATAAGGTTGTTTAATTTTGAGCAATAGAACTTCACTGTTTGAGTTGTCTGAAGTTCCAACTTGAAAACGAGAAATATTGGTATCACCGCCATCGCCTGTATAGTTGACATAGAAGAATCCGTTTTTTTCAAAATCAGGGTGAAATGCCAAACCGAGCAAACCCATTTCGTTGCCGCTGTCATTCACACGGCCAGTAATATCAAGCAAAGGCGTGTCGAGGATTTGTCCATTTTCATAGATGCGGATCATGCCATATTTTTCTATGATGAACAATCGGCCTGAGCCGTCATTTGCAGATTGAATATCTACAGGGCGGTCGAGTGAGCTGGCGATTATTTTCCATTCGTATGCATCTGTGTTGGGAAATGAAATTGCGCTGAGAACTGGATTCGCCGTCGAGGGCAAAGCGGTGGAATCAGGCACGGGTTGAGATTCTATTTGAGAAGCAGTAGCAATTATCGGCGCGGGTGAAGCGAAAGGCGTTATCGTCGCAGAAACAGATTCTGCCAATCCTCCACACGCTGTGAGAATGGGCAGAATCAATAAAAGTAAGAGCCGCTTCATTTTGATGATTGTTTATCGCTTACGTCGGTGGCTTCTACATCTACAATTTCATCCTGTGCGTCAACGTTCATGTTGCCAGCAAGTTCCTTCATGTGTTCCGCAACAACAGCCGGCGGGCAAAGTTCGGTGAAGACATAGGAGCTGAGCCAAAGTACTGCGGCATCATCCAACGCACCAATGATCGGGATGGAGATCGCATCTATTGGCGAAACAAGATAGATGAGTGCGCCGATGGGAATAAGCTTGGCAAAAATATTTACACGGGAATCACCCACAAGGCGAAAGACAAGCTTCAGTTGATTAAGCACATTACGAATCACACCGCCTTGCTGAGGCACCAATAAATTGCTGGGTTTCTTTTCGTCCATTTGAATCTCCTTTTGAATAAATATATTATATTCGATTTACATTTTGCTTTTATTTACGAATTTTATCTGAAATTGATGCACGTCAGATCAAGACTCCCTGATAAAATCATCACATGCCCTATTTGATCGACGGACATAATTTAATTCCAAAAGTGGGATTACGACTCGATGACCCTGATGATGAACTAAAGCTGGTCGCCATCTTACAGGAATTTGCGCGCCTCAAGCGGCAGATAATGGAAGTATATTTTGACGGCGCGCCGATCGGTCAGGCTGGGACCCGAAAGCTGGGGACCATCCGAGCGCATTTTATTCCTCTCGGGAAGACTGCTGACAGCGCTATCCGCGTTCGTTTGAATAAAATGGCCAAGGATGCAAAAAATTGGATTGTGGTGTCATCAGATAGGGAAGTGCAAAGTTCGGCGCGCGTTGTACGGGCGCAATATATTTCTGCGGAAGAATTCGTAAAATCTTTAAACGAAGCACTGAACGCCGCTCCAAAAGCAAATACAGCGGATAAAAAAATTTCGTCTGCAGAAGTGGATGAATGGCTAAAAATCTTTCGTGAAAAATAGCGCTAATTAGGATAAACTCTCTCCAAATTCTAATCTCAATTTAATGTAATTCAGACTATTAAGGTGTATATTCTAGCAATCGACACCTGCCCTCCCCTTTATTGGTATCAAGGTGTCAACCCCGCCGCTTGATTAGCATGTCCCCCCCATGCTGACAAGCGGCGGAACCTTTTTAATCTCCTCTTAACTTTTCTCGTTTTCGGGAGTAAAATCTTACCACTTCAATACAATAACTAGGGTAGGAAAATGAAAAATAAATATTCTTCATCCAAAAGCAAACTCACCATTAAACGCTATATGTTCGGATTAATTACTCTGCTGGGACTTTATGGATGTGCCCCGCCTACACCAATGGTACCTCAACTGGAGCAGAATGCAACAGCCGCTCCTTGTTCGCTGGAATCTCCTGGAATAAATATATATAATATAACCCCGCGCTCATTGACGCAGATCATCTTCAACAAGGCTTACTCAAACCCAGCTACCGGGCAAACTGATGTGACCCTCATAAATTTTATAGATTTGGATATTGCTAAATATGCAGCCTTTCAAGATCTAATCAGGGAGACTCAACGCTGGTCAGATGTTGAAACGATTGTTTTGAGTGAAACAAATGTTGTCAAGATTACAGTTACATTTATCAGTCCTGAATTAATAGATTCAGTTGTCTTAAATCAGGTTTTACAAGTTAGTGAGATTACCGGGGGGTTTGATGGCTACCTTCTTAATACTCGCCAATCCTTTGCCGCACGTGGTGAATTGTTATTTTTGATTACCCTAACTCGGACAAGCCGAAACCAAAAAGGGAAAGTCGCACAAGGTATGTCATGCCAGAGGCAAGAGAAATGGGATAAGCACGAGGCTGTTCCCGACGGCGACTTTCCCTCGTGCATA
>CAIWRB010000460.1 GCA_903914955.1 uncultured Chloroflexota bacterium
GACGCAAGGCAACCATCTGGTCAGTGTTCGATAAAGTGTCCTACAAAAGAGCATACTACGCGGGTTGTACTTGCGGCAAGGGATGCGCGCCTGTGGATCAACGATACGGAATAGAGCCTGGCAAAGTGACGTGTGGATTGGCGCGTTTAGTTTCCTTATGCGGAATCAAGGAAGCGTTTGACGGAAGCAGAAAAAGTTTGAAAGAATTTTTGCTGTTTGAAGTTTCCGAGAATACCGTGCGCGCGGAAACCCAAAAAATGGGAGAATTGCAACGCCAAGCAGACCTTGAATTAATAAAGGAAACGCAAAGCGAGAGCAGTTTGCAAAAGCGAGAACAAAGTCAAGAGCCTGCGCCAGAGGTCTTGTATGGCTCGATTGACGCCGCCAAAGTGCGAATTGAACCGCGTACCGAGAAGGAAAAAACGATTGCAGACCGAGAAAAGTGGTGTGATTTGAAAATCGGATGTTGGTACGAGGGCGAAATGGTTCCGCAGAGTCGGCAATCTACACGACAAAAGGACAAGGCGCAACGCGATGGGGTCGTCTTGCGTGCTAAAAATCAAAAATATTTTTGCGATATTGAAGTCGCGGAACAATTCGGCAAACTGTTTTGGGCAACGGGGTGCGCGGCGGGCGCAGACCGCGCGCGCTTTCTTGTGTTTATCTGTGACGGCGCGGTTTGGATTTGGAACCTAATCGCTCACTATTATCCAAACTCCATCCAGATTGTGGACTGGTATCATGCGGCAGACCGCTTGACACGAATTGCAAAAGAAGCATTTGCCAATCCAGACGAATGTCAGGCGTGGCGAGAAAGAGTCACAGAAGACTTATGGCAAGGCAGAATCGAATTGGTTGTCGAAGCCTGTCAAGTGTTGTCCATGAAATCCGATTTAGCGCGACAATCACTCGCTTATTATGGCGACAACCTCGAGCGTATGCGCTATGCTCAATTTCGCGCGATGGGATACTTTATTGGCAGCGGTATTATCGAAAATGGTTGCAAGCAAATTGTGACTCAACGGCTTAAGATTTCTGCGCTCAATGGAATGTCGACGGCGCGATCTTAACTGCCAAAGCCCGCGCTGCTTGGTTGAGCAATAATTGGGAGAAACTGGTGAAAACCCGATCTCTTTTTCCTCTCGCAGCCTGACAACCTTGCGTGCACACGTTACAATTATCCAAGAACAAAAGCAAAAAGATGGATGATATAATTTTTCAACTCTACTTTTTACAGGAGATTTTCAGTGACTGATCCACGTATTTCAAAATTTGCCGACGTCTTGGTACAACATTCCGCTCGAGTAGTTCCCGGTGACCGCGTTTTGATCGAAGCGACTACCGCGGCGGAACCGCTTGTGCGCGAACTATACATTAAAATTTTAGAGAAAGGCGGCCATCCCGTGCCTTTGCTGCAATTACCCGATACTTTTTTCCCGGGGCACGAAGACCTGCTCATCATGAAAGGCAATGATGCCCAGTTGGATTTCGTACCTCCTTTCCAGAAACTGGCTTATGATAATTTTGAATCCCGCATCCGCATTCATTCATCCACCAATACCCGCTCGCAATCTAAAATGGATTCTTCAAAATCACAGCGGCGAGGTAAAGCCACCGGCGTGATCACTGCCGCCCAAATGCAGCGGGGTGCAGAGGGAATTTTCAAATGGGTCACCACGCTCTATCCTACCGAAGCGTACGCTCAGGAAGCTGGTATGAGCCTGCAACAGTACGAAGATTTTGTTTTCAACTCTGTACATGCGCACGAAGAAAATCCGATCAAATTTTGGAAACAAGTGGAACAGGATCAACAAAAAGCTGTAGACTTCATGAAAGGTAAAAATCAGGTCATCTTGCGCGGACCAAATGTTGATCTCACTTTATCAGTCAAAGGCCGTACGTTCATGAATTCCTTCGGCACATATAACATGCCCGACGGCGAAATTTACACCGGCCCTGTTGAAGATTCCGTGAACGGTTGGGTGAAGTTTACTTATCCCGCCATTTATGGAAGCGTCGCTGTTGAAGGCGCGGAATTGACTTTTAGCAATGGGCGCGTGGAACAGGCAAAGGCGGAAAAGAATCAAGAATACCTGCTCAAGATGTTGGAATCAGATGCCGGGTCACGTTACCTGGGTGAATTTGCCATCGGTACGAACTTCGACATTGATACATTCACCGGCCAAATTTTATTTGACGAAAAGATCGGCGGATCCTTCCACATGGCACTCGGAGCGGGCTACCCGGAAACTGGTTCTAAAAACAAGAGTGCCATCCACTGGGATATGATATGCGACCTGCGCAAAGATTCCGAAATTCTTGTGGACGGCGAATTATTATATAAGAACGGGAAATTTGTAATCTAAAAATAGTTTCAAGTTTAAAAGTTTGAAGGTTGAGGATCAAAAACCTCAACCTTCTTTTTATCTGCAAAGTAGTTTTATCACTCATCGCCAAAAGAAATTCCTACATTCCGCGCGGTGATGACCGCGTCATCATCAAGCTTCACACGTTTGGGAATCGCAGTCGCTTCTTCAAGAGGGATATCGGTGATCTTTCCACCTTGCAAGGCGACCATGCGGTCAAACCCGCTATGCGCCGCGAGGCGTACAGCGGCCGCGCCGTACCGCGTGGCAAGCGAGCGATCAAATGAGGTGGGAGTGCCCCCTCGCTGCAAATGCCCCAAAACGGTCACTCGTGATTCGAAACCCTGCTTCTCAATATACTCGCCAACCACTTGACCGATCCCACCCAGACGCGGCACATAAATTTCATCACCGCTACGGGAAAACACCTGTCCACCGTCCAGCGATTTTGCGCCTTCTGATACGGCGAGAATACTGAACTTTCGTCCCTTCTCAGAACGTTCACGGATCTTAGCCATTACACTTTCAAACTTGAATGGAATTTCCGGAATCAAAATCACGTCAGCCCCGCCAGAGATGCCTGCTTGCAAAGCGATGAAGCCTGCGTCCCGTCCCATCAGTTCAAGCACCATCGCACGATGATGAGATTCTGCAGTGGTATGCAAACGGTCGAATGCTTCGGTGGCAATATTGAGCGCGGTATCAAATCCGAAGGTGACTTCTGTGCCGCCAATATCATTATCAATTGTTTTGGGGACGCCGATGACAGGCGCGCCCTTTTGCCAAAGTTCATGGGCAATTCGCAGCGTGCCATCCCCGCCAAGAACCAGCAAGGCATCCAGCTTTAATTTTTCAATTCCTTTGACGATCTCACTTGAAACATCGATCGTTATCTCCGCCCCATCACGGATGATTTTCCGCGCATATGGATTGCCACGATTTGCCGCTCCAAGAATTGTTCCTCCGCGGGGCAATATTCCGCGTACCTCCTCCACACCTAATGGCACGATACCATCTGCTTCGAGAAATCCATCATAACCATTTTTGATTCCAAAGACTTCACAATCGTATACGCTAATTGCAGTTTTAACCGCCGCGCGGATGACTGCATTCAGTCCGGGCGCATCGCCGCCGCCTGTCAGGATTCCAAGTCTTTTCATGGTAGCCACTCCTTTAATCGTGGAACGAGCTTATTTCTCACTCCATAGTTCCTTCCATGATACCGCGAAGTAGTTTCTAAAACAATCGTCTTCTTGCAATCCAATCCTATACCCCATATAATGTGAACAATGAACATAAATCAAACGTCACGCTTTCAATCAATTCTTAAATGGTTCGTACCAATTGCGGCAGTTCTTGCTTTCGCGGCATGGATGTATATTTCACCCGAGGGCGCGCTCGGAAAATTGGACGCGATCGGTTATGCGGTTTGTCATCGCATTGACGCGCGTTCCTTTCACATCGGCGACCGTCAGCTCCCATTGTGCGCGCGCTGTACAGGCGAATTCTACGCGGCAGGACTGGCGCTTATCTTTCAAGTTTTTGTCAGCGGCAAGCGTAGTAAACTTCCCTCACGCGGAATTATTGCAGTACTGGTTCTATTCTTCCTCGCATTCGGCGTTGACGGAAGCAACTCCTATTTATATCTACTCAAACAAACCTCGCCCGGCAGATTGGATCAAATCCCAAATCTTTATATCCCAAACAATATTTTACGTCTCTTCACAGGCAGCGGAATGGGGATTGCGCTCGCGACGGCGTTATATCCCATTGTCAACCAAACGCTGTGGCGCCAACAGGAAGATCGTCCCGCGCTTGAATGGAAATCTTTTGGCATTCTGATCGGCTCGATCATCGTAATAAATTTACTTGTCCTTGCTGACAGCCCGATCATCTTATATCCCATTGCCTACATCAGCTCACTCGGCACCTTATCACTACTCGTGACAGTATTCGCAATTTTGTGGATCATGATCATGCGGCAGGATAATACATTCACTTCGATACGCCAATTGTTTCTACCCTTCGCTTCAGGCCTGACTCTGGCACTGCTCATGATCCTCAGCATTGATCTGTTGCGCCTGCAGTTAACAGGCACATGGAGCGGTTTCCCCGGGTTATCAGGATAAACCGTAAAGGAGAAAAAATGGAAACTTTACTCGGCGTATTTTCTGCATTTGGTCTCTCTGCCAGCGCGGGATTAAATGCGTACATCCCATTATTGGTTGTAGGCGTGATCGGACATTATTTTCCGAACACATTAACCCTCAATCAACCCTGGGACCTGATCGCCAACCCGTGGATACTTATTCTACTAGGCGTGCTTGTCATCATCGAAATGCTTGCGGATAAAGTACCAGCAGTCAATCACATCAATGACGCCATCCAAACTTTTATCCGCCCTGCCGCAGGAGCGCTTGCCTTCGCGGCCAGCGCAAAAGTGGTCACCGATATTAACCCCGTGCTTGCGCTGGCTTGCGGCCTGCTAGTGGCTGGAAGTGTACACGCCGTTAAATCGGTGGCAGTTCGTCCCTTAGTCACAGCCACGACTGGCGGCGCGGGCAACATTCCTGTCAGCATCGCGGAAGATGTCGCCGCGACAGGAATATCGATTCTCGCGCTGGTGCTGCCGATCGTGATGGGCGTGTTGCTCATCATCTTTTTTATTCTACTCGCGTGGTGGCTTTCGCGCCGCACGCAACGAACAGCCTGATATAATCAGGTAAATTCACATTTTCAAGGAGAAGAAATCATGAACGAAATGCCTGTTTCCCCTGAAGCGCCGAAGAAAAACAACACTCCTCTCATCATCGGCATCGTTGTCGTCGTCCTACTCTGCTGCTGCTGTGTAGTTGGAGTTGGCGGCTGGTGGCTCTGGAATAATGGAGACTCACTGCTTGGTTCAGCGCAATATTTCATACGGATGTAACAAAAAAAATCCCCCGATCAACTCGGGGGATTTTTTGATTTAAGCACGTCCTGCAATTCTTTCAAACCAGCATAAATTTTTTGTTTCAATTCATCGTCCAAATTTAATTCTTCCAATTCATCTTCATCCAAAATAGTTTGCTTTCCATTGGCGGAAACCCACAGATCTAGCGCGAGATCAACATACGAAACAAAGTCATCTTCAATGATGGCGGGTTTGCCAATGTTGCAATACCAGCCTTTGAATTTTCCATCATCGCGATCGAAAATTTCAAAGATGTTGTACCAGCGGTCTGAATAAAATGTTTCCACAAAACGGTCATTGCGTTTCAGTGTGATGTCCATAAAAGGCATGTCATCACGATTGAATAACGCTTCAAGTGTGATTTCATTTTCTTTGCGGCTCAAAACCATACCTTCATATTGCCATGTCACTTCGTCGGCGGGATTTTTCTTCAAGATTTTCATGTGAGACATTCCACCTGTACCTTCACGCGGATGATCTGGCCGACCTCCGGCGCATCTTTCAAGTGGATGACAAGCCCGCCTCTTAATTTAACCTGAAACTGGTTCCGATTAAATAGCACATCTTCCACTTTGAGTTTTATCTCCACCTCACCCGACTGTTTCAGCAGCAAAGAAACTTTCTCGCCTTTGTCGTAATGGTGTTTACTTTCAACGTCAAATATGCCAACGTCCGTTTTTACATTCATCCTTCTGCCTTTACGCGAAGCATTTATCCTTTTCACTTCGCCTTCGATGACATTTCCCATGCCCAACATGCGCGCCGCATATACAGAATTTGGATTTTTCCAAACTTCAACAGGCGTGCCGTCGCGGATGATCTCGCCGTCATGCAAAAGCAGGATGCGGTCCGCGATGGCGAAGGCTTCGTCCTGGTCATGAGTGACATAGATCGCCGGGATTTGTGTTTCATGCAAAATGGCGCGCAATTGATCCAACAAATCTTCCTTCAAAGATTTATCCAATGCGCCGAGCGGTTCATCGAACATCAGGAGGCGCGGCTGGGGCGCGAGGGCACGGGCGAGGGCAACACGCTGCTGTTCGCCGCCAGAGAGGTCGGTCACTTTGCGTTTTTCAAAACCTTGTAAATTAACCAACTCCAACATTTCTGTGACACATGCATTTATTTTTTCAGTAGAGACATTTCGCATCTTCAACCCGAATGCCACGTTATCAAAAATGTTGAGGTGAGGAAATAGCCCATAGTCTTGAAAGACCAAACCAAAGTCGCGTACATGAGGTGGAGTCTGGGCGAGATCAACTTGATTAAACAAAATATGTCCACTTTCAGGAAACTCCAATCCAGCGATCATCCGCAAAAGGGTCGATTTGCCGCTGCCTGATGCTCCAAGTAAACAGATGGTTTCGCCTTGTGAAATGGAAAATGAAATGCCGCGCAGAAGTAGTTTGTCATTATATGTTTTGAAGATGTTTTGAATTTCGAGCATTTTAGAATTCTCCCGAATTGGGCAGGCGCAGTTTTTCGATGATCAGAATCGCAAGTGTGGTGAGAAGCATCAGCAGGGTCGCCATTGCCATTGCCTGACCGAAGTTGAGCCCCCCAGGCTGCGAAAGAAAACGTTGAATGGCGATCGGGATGGTTGGGTATTCTGGGCGGGTAAGCAGAAGGGTCGCGCCAAATTCGCCGAGAGAAACCGTGAAAGCAAAAGTCGCGGCGCTCAGCGTGGCACGCGAAAGAATTGGAAAATCAACGGTCTGCCAAACGCGAAAAGGTGACGCGCCTAAAGTGGATGCGGCTTGACGTAGCCGCTCGGGAATGGATGCAAGCGCGGGCTGCAACGTGCGGATGACAAACGGCAGCGCAACGAGAGAGTGGGCGATAGGAACGAACCAGGGCCACGCGAGCGAACGTCCGAAGGAAATGATAAAACCCAGCCCTAGCATAACAGCCGATGCGCCAAGCGGCAGCATGATGAGCGGGTCGAGAATTTTTTCAAGGCGGGTTGGTTTGGCGAGCGCATATGCGGCGGGATATCCGAGTGCGAGTGAAAGAATCACTGTGAGCGAAGCATATCCGAGTGAGTTCACGGCGGCTTGAATTGGCGGGACATAAAATAATGATCCGCGGCGATTGATAAAAAGTTCTCTGTAGTAATCAGTTGTGAATCCATATTGAACTTCGCCGCGTTGACCACGATCCGCTTCGAGACGGGTCAGGGATCGGACGGGAAGAGAGAGCAGAGGCAAAAGAAAGAAGACGGAAAGCAGAAGGCAGAAGGATGCGACAAATATTTTTTCTTTGAATGATTTTGGCAGACGTGAGGTCGAAAAGCGCGGAGCAGTTTGGGTGGTAACCTGGCTGATGGTGCGGGTGTAGAGGATCGAAAAGATAAGCGTGAAAACAAGTTGAACAATGGAAAGCAGCGCGGCAAGCGGTAGATTTGGAAGTTTAAGCACACGCAGATAAATTTCCACTTCGAGCGTCGAGAAGTTTGATCCGCCCAATAAAAGGATAACGCCGAAACTGGTGAAGTCAAACATGAAAACCAGCAGCGCGGCGGCAAGTAAAGATGGACGAAGCAATGGAAGGGTTATATCTTTCCAGACTTGGAATGTATCCGCGCCGAGGGAGCGCGCGGATTGCTCCAGTTTTGGATCAAGGCGAGAAAGGGCGTTGCCTACGATGCGAATGACGATGGTTGTGTTATAGAAAACGTGAGCGGAAAGGATAAGGGAAAAGGATGAAGGATGAGGGATTAAGGATGAAGAAAATAATCCATGATCACCAAATAGCGCGTTGAAACTTGAGGCGACGACAACGGTAGGCAGCATGAAGGGCATAGCGGTCAAGGCGCGCAGCAATGATTTACCGCGAAAGTTGAAACGGGAAAATAGGATTGCAGAGGGAAAGCCAAGGATGAAGGTTAATGCCGTAGAGAGTGCGGCTTGATAAAAGGTGAAACTTAATGTGGTTAAAATTAATTGGAAATTTGTTTTAGTGAGAGCGGAGATATTGAAAGCGAGGATGAGAATTTTAGAAAGGGGAAGAAAGAAATAGGCAATCAGAAACAGCAGGGGGGTGAGCCAGAGTAAAACCCGATAAAGCCACGGAGACACAAAGGCGCGTAGATTGTTTTTTTTCAGCGTCTCAGTGCCTGCGTGGCTCAAATTTTTATTATTTTGCATTGCCTGGTCTACTTCATCGCCGAAGTCCAGGCTTCGATCCACGCATCTCGATTGGCAGAAATCTCATCAGGAGAAATCACGGCAGGCTCATCGGGAAATTGCGCATATTTGATAAAGGCTTCGGGCATTACTGCATTTTGATTCAACGGGTAAACAAACATCTGCAAGGGCATATCCTCTTGAAACTGTTTGCTTAACATAAAGTCAACAAATTTTTGGGCGAGGGCTTTATTTGGCGTGTTCTTCAAAATGCCAACAAATTCGATCTGGCGGAAGCAGGTATCCATCTCAACAATGGACGCAGTAGGACTATTTATAGGCGGGGTATCTGCAAAAATAACTTCCGCAACAGGAGAGGACCCATACGAAATAACCATTGGCTGCGGGCCGCGTCCCGAGGATCCGCTAAAGTTGGTGTAATAGGCGGTTTCCCAGCCGTCCACCACCACCACGCCATTCTCTTTTAGACTCTTCCAATAATCAAGATAACGATCCCCAAAATGAGCGCGGGTAACCAGCAGGAAGGCGAGTCCTGCGGATGATGTTGCGGGGTTCTCAACAACGAGCAAATCTTTATATTCAGGTTTTTTCAAATCTTCAAGCGATTGGGGTATTTCCAAGCCTTTATCAGCGAAATATTTTTTATCATAATTGATGCAAACATCGCCATAATCCACAGGCAGGGCGCGGTTGGACGGATCGAGTTTGAATTCGTCAGCGATAACACTCAACACAGGCGATAGGTAGGCTTCAAAAATATCAGCATCCAACGCACGGGAGAGGAATGTGTTGTCCACGCCGAAGAGAATATCGGCGAGCGGGGCATCTTTCGTGAGGATGGCTTGATTGAGCACAGCGCCCGCGTCACCGCTTTGGAGAAACAAAACTTTAGCGTTGTTGTCTGCTTCAAAAGATTTGATAACTTCTTCACCGATGGCAAAAGAGTCGTGGGTAAGGATGGTGATGGTTTGAGGCGCGGTCGGTGTTGTGGCGCAACCAGAAACCAGAAGGCTGAAAAAAAACAAAATGCAGAAAGCAGAAAGCGGGGGATAACATATTTTTTTCATTAAGGCTCCAGTAATTTATCAGCGCGGCGATGAACAATAAGAAGCAGACCTGATTTGATCTGAACGGTTGCGGTTTCATTTATCATCTCGTTGCTGAGGCCGCGTGTTTTGTATGAGAAAAGAGTCTCGCTGCGCAAGGGCCACTTCAAGCCGGTTGTGACGATGCCGCTGACATCTCCATTCCACGGAATGAGCGAGACGATGTCGGTGCTTTTTCCGTGAACCTGAGCCTGATCGCGGCAAAAGAAAATTTCCTCGACCCCATCATCGAGTCGGATGTCAATATTCGACATGAGCAGATCAGTCAGCAGGGAGATGTTGCCCAGGGTTTGGTCCATGCGCCCGCCCAATGCGGCAACGATAATAATGGAACTTGGACTCAACTGAAGCGCATATTGAATGGCAAGCTCAAGATCTGTCTCATCTTTGTTTGCTGGATATTGATCGACCCTGACATCTGCGCTACCAAGGTCGTAGAGATCATCTTCAGTTAACGAATCAAGGTCACCGATCACGAAGTTGGGTAATAAACCCAGCGCCACGATGAGACGGGCGCCTCCATCTGCACCTATTAAAAAATCATCGGCACGTAAAATATTGCGGATGGTTTCCAAGTTGGGTAAAACACCATTTGCAAAGATAACAACACGCGGCATGAAAATATTCTCCTAAAAAGAAAACCATCCTCGGGTGGAGGATGGCTGTGATTAAATCAAGAGTCCCTCCGCTGGTACTAACCAGATCAGGTAATGCGGGTCGAGCAAAGTACGCTCCTCTCAGCCTTTCTATACAGGCTCCCCGTTCAATTATGTTGCGAGTATATGTCTCAGGTTTGGGGATGTCAAGGCTAACAGGCTAAAATTGGCTAAACAAAAAGCCCCCATAATTTGATAGTTTTTGTTAGCGGACCCTGCGTTTCCATTCCTCTTTCATTTGCAGTTCGCGCGGACTTACGCCTGAGTCGAGCGCGAGAAAATCTGTCATCAATCGGTTGAATTGGTTGGGATTATCTATCATGGGGAAATGGCCTGTGTTTTCAAGATTGATAGTGTGCATGTGGTTTGGAAGTGCATCAATCTTCTCTTGCGAGGGCATGTCGATGGCCGGGTCGTTGGATCCATAAACAAGCAAACTAGGCACACCAAGATTGCGGATATCGGCGAAATAAGTATTTGCCTCGAGGCCTGCCATCGAAGCAGAAACAGCTTTCGGGTCAGTTTTTGATGCGTCTGAAAGGGCTGATGCGGATTCGGGAGTGCGAGCGGCCAGCCACTCAACAAGCTCCGTCATCGAAGCAGTTTGCAGGCGATTATGGATCGCGCCATACTCAAGCGGACAGTTGACCGCCATGATTCGGTCAACACTTTTAGGCCATTGTTTGACAAATGAAAAACCGACTAACGCGCCAAGGTCATGCCCAACCAGGGCAACTTTGCCAATTCCCATTTCTTCGAGGAAGTGATTGATCATATTTGCCTGGTGGTCAATGGAATAGCGCATTGGATCGCGCGTGGTATCGCCAAAGCCAAAGAGGTCTATGGCGTAGGCGCGGAACGATGTGGATGCGATCTGCATGGCGTTGATCCAGTAACGCCAGGAACCGACCCAGCCGTGCAGAAAGACAATGGGACGGCCACGTCCCAAGGCTTCATAATGCACTATCGAACCGTCCAGAATGATCGCGCTCATGTATCGCTATTTTCCAAATTTTGCGAGGATGGTTTTGATACGTTCGGTAAGTTGATCGGGGGCAAAGGGTTTGAGCAGGTACTCTTCTGCGCCAGCATCCAAGCCTGTTTGAATTTCAGAATCCTGGCCTTTGGCTGAGAGGAATACAACTGGAATATCTTTGAGGGCCGGATCCGCTTTCATCAGGCGGCAGGCTTCATAACCCGTCATGCGCGGCATACGCACATCCATAAGGATGATATCAGGGTTGACGAGTGAGGCCTGTCTCACTGCTTCTTCACCGTTAGGGGTAGCAGTAACTTCGTGCCCTGCAAATCGAAGGGTGAAAGCTATAAGTTCTCGAATATCTGGTTCGTCTTCTGCGATCAATATTCTTGCCATTCAAACTCCATTTATTTTTTATTGATAGGCAGGGTGAAAGAGAATGTACTGCCCTCACCTGCTACGCCTGTACTGCTCATCCAAATTCGGCCATTATGCATTTCCACTAATTGGCGGACAATCGGGAGGCCGAGACCTGTTCCGGGCGTTGCCAAAACAAGAGAATGTTCGCCGCGGAAGAAACGTTCAAAGATACGCGCCTGATCTTCAGGCGAAATTCCAACACCATTATCCTGAACATCCACCTGCAAGTCACCATTTTTCTGGTGAATATTGACGCGGATGGTTCCATTATCAGGAGTGTAATTAAAAGCATTGTCCACAAGGTTCCCGACAATTTGCCTGACACGCTCGCGGTCGCCAAGGACTGTCGGTAATTTCTTGGTTGGAACATCCAGAGAGAGCGCCATTATTTTATGTTCACTTTGAGAGCGGCGGAGTACATCTGCAACAACCTCTTCAGCGATTTCATACAGGTCAATCGATTGAAGGTTAAGCGAGACGCGTCCGGCTTCGATGCGGGAGATATCGAGCAAATCACCCACAAGGGTGTTGAGACGATCTATATTATTACGGACAACATCAAGGAAGTGCAATTGGTTTTCATTCAATGCACCTGCCGCGCCCATTGCGAGAATATCCACGTAGCCTTTAATGGCCGTCATGGGTGTTCGTAATTCATGGCTGACCGTAGCAACAAATTCAGATTTCAAACGGTCAACTTCAACTTCATGCGTAATATCACGGAAGATGGATACAGTACCGAGAAAATCATTTTGAAAGATCACCGGCGCAAGATGGACGAGTGCAATCCGTCCATTTTCCAATTCGAGTTGTTCGGCGTAGGTATCACCCGGATGATATGAAGCCGGGTTCACGGACCAATGATGAATTGTTTGCATCCATGTACTTGCAGCTTTTCCGAACATACCGCCAAAGGCATCCAACGGGTTTCCGAGCAGGTGGGTTTCATCAACAGCGATGATACGTTGCGTGGATGAGTTAACAAAGGTAATGCGATTATCAGCCCCAGTTACCAGTACGCCATCCGCCACGGCTTCGAGGATGGCCTGTGAACGACTGGCATCTTCCTGCTCTTTGCGCAGCATCACGCCCAGGCGTTCAGCTTGATCACGGATCAATTCATAAAGGTGCGCGTTATTGATCGCCACCGCCACTTGCGCTGCTATGGCTTTGACAAGAACAAGCATTTCAGGGGTAAAGAAGTTCTCGGCACGCTGGAATACCATCAGCGCACCGATCACGTCTTCAGCAACCAGCATAGGCACCGCAATTGCGCTGCGCTGATCCTGATCTGTTGCTTCATTTTGTGTCCATCGCGTGTCCAGTTGAAGGTTGGGTATCAGCAAAGCTTCTCGATGCTGCACAACCGATCCAGCAAGACCTTCTCCAACTTTTAAACCAATATCGGGGCTATTGATGCTGGATTGTTCTGAAAGATATCCATACCCGGCACGATAATGCAAAAGGCCGTCTTCTACATTCAAGAGAAAAATAGTACCTTGTTCTGCGCCAATGGCATCGTTTAGTAATGACAATGTACGATTAAGCGCGCGGTCCAGGTCGAGGCTGGATGAAACCTCTGTAAGAATATGAAGCAAGGTTTCTGTATTGTGTTGTTCGCGCTGTAATTGGGAAGTACGCTCGATCACGCGCATTTCCAATTTGGCTGCAAGGTTCTGGGTTTCTGCAAAGAGACGCCCATTTTGAATGGCGACAATAGCCTGATTGGCAAGCGTGCCAAGGATTTGCATATCTTCCTCGGAATACACATCAGCCTGATAACTTTGTACAGAGAGCATGCCAAGCGCCTTGCCTCCAAGGATCATCGGCACCGCCACAATTGACTGGGTATCGTCTCCTTGGCCGGTCTGCACCGTATCCATTTGATTGGCTTGTTCAAGTGATGAAATCAGGATGGGTTTGCCACTCGTAATGACCTGACTGCTGATCCCTTTTCCAAACGGAACGCGCGCTCCTTGAATACGTTCTCCAAGGTCGAATAAATAAACAGGTTCGATCTCGTTTTTCTCCTGATCGAGGAGCGTGATCACAAGAGATTCCATAGGCATGAGGCGTTCAGCCGCCTTATGAACTGCGACATAAATTTCATCCGGGTCAAGGCTTGCACTGACCTGGGAACTGGTCTCGTTAAGTGTAGAGAAGCGCTCCGCTGTTCGAACAGTGGATTGATACAAGCGCGCATTTTCAAGCGTGATGGTAGCCTGATTAGTAATAGTGCGCGCTATTTCAAGTTCGTTCGAACCGAAACGCGCTTCGCCAGTGGTCTGGGCAAAGACAAGGCCACTAAGATTTTGTCCAGTAGTAAGCGGAAGAATCAGCAAGGCCGAGGTATTCTCGCCAAGCATTTCTAAAAGTGGGACAAGGTCTGGTTCGCTTTGAACATCCTCAGTATTAAAAACGCCAAGTGATTCGCGCAAACGGGAGAAGATGGGTGCATCTGGTAATAAGCGTGGAAATTTGATCCGCATTCGAGGGGCGGTAATCTTCCAGTAAGCCTGACCCCGTTCAAAGGTTACGATGGAAACGCGCTTCACGTCCAATCCATTCAGTAATTCATCGGCGGTCAAACTCAAGATCTGATCTGTATCCAGCAGCCCGGTTAAAGCAGTTGTGAAGCGATTGATCGTGGTGAGACGCTGTGATCGTTGATCCAATTCGGTGGCTCGGCTGACGCTGTCTTCATATAAGCGGGCGTTATCCAATGAAACAGCCGATTGGCTGGCGAAAGTCAGCGCAACTTGAATTTGTTCGCGCGTATAAAAATGTGCCTGCCATTTTTCAACTGCAAGCGCGCCAATCAACTCACCTTTGGATATCAATGGAATTCCAAGCCATGAAAGGCGAGGAGCTTCCACGGGCATAAAGCGTGAATCTTCGCGAACATCTTTGACAAAAATAGGCTGACCTGTTCTTGCCATTTCTTTGAAGAGCGCACTATCTGAAACTGAGACGGACAGACCAAGCCGCTGTTCAAAATCTGAAAAGCCGCGCGCAGAAGCAACTGATAGTCGATCTTTTTCACGCAACCAGAGCGTGGCTGTGTCATACGGCACGACAGGGTTTAATTGATCAAGCAATGAATTAATTAATTGGTCGCTTCGCAAACTGGATGTGAGCGAGGCAGCGGCATTATTCAAGGCTTGCAATTGCCCGGCTCGTTCCTGCGTGTCTTGCACAAGCCGAAGATTGTCAAGCGAGAGCGCGATCTGCTGTGAAAGTGAAAGAAGGAGGACTTCATCTTCAAGGCGGAAGGCGGAGGTTGTGTTGAAATTATCCAGAACCAGCAGTCCCAAGGCTTGATCATTGGTGATGATAGGGACAAGCAGACAAGAAACCGGCAAACGGCCGCCTGTAGACTGACGATACAGCGCAAGGTTTTCCGCACTCAAAGTGTAATCACGCGCGAAGTTGATCTCATCCACGCGGCGGGCGAACTTACCGGCAAAGGCAATTCCGGGCAGGGCTTCACCCCAACGATATTTAATATTTAACATGCTTTCATTATCTGCATATCCTGAAACTACGCGCGGGTTGAGTGTTTCAGTTCTTGGATTCCAGATCAGCACCGCTCCGGCGTGGGCATGCGGGAGCACACGACGGGAACTGTGAAGCAATGACCTGATGACCTCGTCCGGCTCCATTCCTGAAAGCTGGCGGCTAAAGTCGAGCAACAGGTTCACCTCTTCAAGACGGCGGCGAGTCTGATTCAACAGCGAAATATTTTGCAAGATCAGGGATGTTTGCCGGGATATCTGTAAGTAGACTTTATGGTCTTCATCGGTAAAAGCTGTCATCGCTTCCGGAGTGACTGCAAGCATGGCCGCGACCGGCTTATTGTCAATGGATATCGGCAGGCAGATCGCACCTTTCGCGCGCAATGTAATCAGCAGAGAAGCGTCGCGCCATTCATCATCCTCCTCAAGGTTGGAGATCAGAATGGGGATGCCGTTTTGCAAACATGCGCGCAGTGGATTACGTTGACCAAATAACGCCTCTACATTTGTAGAACGCGGCAAACTTCCAAGGATATGCAAAAGACGCGGACCATCCACCGTATTCTCCGCCACAAGAGCGATAGACATTCCTAATTGAGTCAGTGTTTCGCGTCCCAGCGCATATAAAGCAGATGAAGCGTCCAGCTGGCGGCTGACAGATTCTGTAATGGCAAGGCCGGCCCGCACACGTTGAGCACGTCGATCCAGATTGTGCAGGGAAATGGTCTGTTCAAGATCTTTATGTAAAAGTACTGGAAGATCGTTTTGGGTAATATCAAGCAGTTTTTGCTGGCGCTGTAAACCGGCAGCAAGAGAATCGATGCGCCCATGCAGTTCATTCTGACGCATTGTGGAACTGATCAACAATGCGGCTTGAGCGGCAAAGACCTCCACTGATTCGATGGCTGCCTTATCCGGGCGCAAACCATTTTCAGGGTTATCCAAACTAATAAGACCGACAATTTGCCCATTCGCATCTTCAAGGGGAACAAGCAGAATATCGTCCGGATCCCATGCATCAGGAATTTTTACCGCGAACGTGGAAGAAACATCCAGCGTAACCATATGCACATCCGCAGGAACCACCGGAGACTGGTCAGCAGGGATGAAGTAGGATCGGCTGATCTTAAACTCCGGTTTCATGATCTGCAAAACACTCGCAAGGGGTTGCTTGCGAGCAAATAATTCATGAAGCGTTTCTTGCGGAATGCCTACCCCGGTAATGCGGCGCAAGAGCCCCAACTCCGCCTCTTTAATACTGATCAACACCACATGGAAAGGAGTTGAATCATGGATACCTTGGGCGATGAGTTGCAAAGCCTGTTCCAGCGGTTGTTCGTTATTAACACCGTAGCTTACATCCGCGAGACGCACAAGAGTCTCTGAACGACGGCGCAGTATCTCGCCGCGCTGCTTTTCAGTTTGATATCGCTGGGCATTGCTTAAGGCGATACCGGCTTGCACCGTCAGAGTTTGGATCAAATCAACCAGATCTGCAGTAAAGAAACCCGGCTGGTTGGAATGCAGATTGAGCAACCCGATCATTTGCGTCTGATGGGTGATCGGCGCAATCACCGCAGAGCGCACCCTATCATGCGGAGGAGCAATATTCTCTTCCATAAAATCACTGACGATATGCAGCTCGCCTTTTTTTAGAACCATTTTCTCGAGAGAGGATACTTCGCGCCCGTTTTCACAACCAAAAAATAATTCGATCTTTGGATTAGACCAATCACTATTCAACTCAAACAAAACAATGGATGAGCAATCTGCCTGTATTGCTAGCAGACCTTCGTCATGAATGACCTCGAGCAAATGCTGAAGGTCAAGTGATGCGCCCAGTTCCCTGCTGACACGCGTGATCGCAGAGAGCTGCTCCACACGGCGGCGCAGAGAGGCATCGGTCTGCGCCAGCAGGCTGGTAGATTCGACAGCTGTAGCCAAATAACCGGCCGCGGTAAATGCGATCTGAAGATCAAAAGAATTAAAATGATCCTCGCTGAAACTTCCCAACATCAACTCGCCGATACTATGCTCGCGCACAACCAATGGAACGATCATCGCCGATTCGACTTGAAGGGTTTCAGTTAGTGGAAGATAAACTGGCAGAAGCTTTCTATCAGCGCTGAGATTTCCAGATAAGAACGGGCTCTGGCTACCCGAGACTGTAAACATATAATTTGAGTCGTCTACAAATATCTGGATGAAAGCGCTGCTGACCTCTTCCGAAATACCAAATGTAGACTCGCGGCGCAGGCGCAGTTCACCCCGCGACTCATCCAACAAAAAGATCGCGCCTGCATCAGCCAGAAAAAGATTCGCCAATTCCTGCACTGAGTATTTAAGGATATCTTCAAGCGCGGCCGAGGAGCCTGAAAGACCTGCGATGCGCCGCAAGGCGTCAGACCTCTGGGCACGTGTGCGCGCCTGTTGTACCAGTAAAACATTTTCAATGATCGCCGCGGCCTGATTTGCCACGATATTCATTAAACGAGTTTCATCAATACTGAAAGAAGATACGCCGCTTGTGTGATGCCCCACCTGTAGATAGCCAAGCATTCGCCCTGAAGATATCAAAGGAATTAGCGCGATATCTCGCAAACTGGCCGCAATCGCAATATCAGACAGGCCAAGCGTTTGCCAATTCACATCCTCAGCAGCATTCAGTGTAACAATGGGCTGCTGACTTGAGATTACTTGTTCGGCTGGACTGTACGGGGGAATATTGCCCCGAAAGATCTCCACAATATGATCAGGCATTCCACGAAATGGGATCTTGGCTTCAAGTGTATATTTCTCTTCATCATAGAGCAGGAAACCAATCAGCTCCACAGAAAACAAAGGGGACACGCTTTCAACAAGCCGCGAAAAGATATCTTGCGTACCATGCACAGAGCCAAGTACCTGATTCAGGTTCGCCAGGCCTGCAAGTTCTGCTCCACGTTTTTGCTCCTCTTCATATAACTTCGCATTGCGGATCGCAACAGCAACCTGAGAAGAAACCAAAGACAATAGTTCAAGGTCATGCTGACCAAATGCCCCCCCGCCAATTTGACCTGCCTCCAGCGTTCCAACCATTTCACCACCCGCAATGAGAGGAATTCCCAGATATGATTGAACGGGAAGCAATTCTCCATTATTTGCAAGCTCGGGTTGGGAACGCGCATTTGTAAGCAGGATCGGTTCGCGGCCCGCGATCAATTGATCTATCAGGCTTCCAAATTGCGAGAATGAAGCGGTGGTCACACGGCTGGGGCCTTGATCAGGTTGTTGATAACGATATTGGATCAAAATCTGGGGGTCGGTATTCCACAGTTTCAACTCAAGCATATCCGACGGCATAAGACGGCTGATGTTATCTAATACTGACCGTATGGTGGTTTCAAGGTCAAGGCTGGCGGCAATGCCCTGGCTAAACTCTGTCACTACCCGCAGGACTTCCACCGAAGTGTCATTGCCCGGCTCCAACACTGAAACCAATTCTTTCCCACGAAAAGAAACCAGAATCATCGGATATACGCCCGGTACTTCAAAAGACGCTATTTCCACCAGCTTTCCGTCAATGGAAACACGGCTAAAACCAGGCGAAGCGCACAAATCAAGAAAATCGCTTGTTGGGCGAACTCGCCGCGCAAGCCTCTCCAGATCATAAGGTTCATTCTCGCGCAGGTTAAAATATGAACGGGCCCGCACGCTGATATATTCCACCCGCCCGCCCGGCTGAAGGACCATTACTGCTTGATTTGATTGTGTAGTTTCGGGAAATGCCAATGTGCTGGAATCAACCTGTGCGGCCGCTTGTGAGCGCGGAAAAACACGCAACATGACCCAGGCTAGTAGAACAAATACCAGCCCAGCAATCAACAGGCTAATGCCGAACCCGGAAAACATGGGAAAAGAGTACCTTATTAAACGGCCGCCGCGTCCTGACGCCGCGCTTCAGCCGCAAGCTCCGTGATTTCGCGGATATCTGCAAAGGAATGTGATGTCGGCGAAATCAATCCGGCTGAAAAGGTCATAAACGATACTTTTTCAAAACGGCCATCAGTTGTTGGCGCTTGAATAAATCCCTGCTGACGGTCTATAAAGTTATAGTGAGATTGTATCTCGGCTGCAAAACGCTCCTTTAATTTCCGTCGAATTTTCGGAGCGGCCTCATTTGTTGTGATGATGATGAAGTTATCGCCGCCAGCATGACCGATAAAATCATTTGTGGTACCAAGCTCATCCACCACTTCACCGAGCACCATTGACGCAAAACGCACTACATCGTCGCCTGCTACAAAACCATACACATCCTTAAACGGTTCAAAATTATTCAGGCGGACATCGAGCAAAGCCCAATCTGTCTGGCGGATGATGCGGCGTAGCTGCTCTTCGATCAAACGCCCCGCGGGCAAGCCTGAACGCGGGTCAGTGAGACTCTCACGCTCTGAACGTCGGATAGCGCCCTGCACACGCAACTTCAACTCTTCGATATCAAAAGGTTTGGTGATGTAATCATCCGCGCCCAACTCAAGGCCCTGCAACCTATCGCTGCGTTCATCTTTTTGAGTCAAGAATATTACGGGGATATGGCTGGTGCGGGTGCTCGTCCGTAAATTGCGGCAGACTTCGTATCCATCAATATCCGGCAACATAATATCCAATACGATCAAGTGCGGCAGAACGTGCTTGACCTTTTCCAAAGCGTCACGACCGCGATGCGCTACATCCACGTCATATTGCATGCCCGTGAAATATATCTTGAGCATATTGGCGATATCCATATCATCTTCCACTACCAAAAGACGAGCAAGTCCCATATAAGCCTCCTCTAGCCGTCCTGCGCGCTTATGCGGGCATTTTGTTTAACGGCTTCGATCTGTTCATTTTTTACTTCACATTCAAAAGAGCGAAAGCGATGCCTATCAGCGATCGTAGTCATATCATTATCTCGTTCCATCGTTATTTCCCTGCCAACGATGTGCTTTTCGAGGCGATTTTCCTGAGCCAGCATAATGGTTTGTGCCATGCAGGCTTTCAGAAAAACTATTAATAAAGTGGAAATCTACAGCGTCTGACACATCCACTATTCCGCAGTCAATCACTACTATATCATCTCTCATCGCCGCTACCATTGCAGAAACATCACGGGGATACGCCACATAAAATATTCCGGCGGCTAAGGTTGACAGGGTGAATAATGATGGCAAATCTATCCATTTTTTACCATGACTCAACCTTGTCTTTTAAATCCTTGTGATATGGGGTCTGATGCAAGTGAGCCAATTTAAGATGATGATGGTCGCTTTCTGCAAACGAAATATCGCGGTCGATGATGCGCCGTGTATCGGATGCCGCCAGCACAACATCTGATTCAATGGTACGAGCAGGATAAACGATCATGCCGGAACCAATGCGGCAGTTATGCCCCACACAACCGCCCAGCACTGGTCGATTTGACAAATTCAATTTACCGTTTCCATCACGGGCACGGAGTGGGGCGGGAATCAGGTTGTAATCTGTCCATGTGGAGCCTGCGCCGATGAAAGTATTCCTGCCGATCACGCACATCTGCAGGCAGGTGTTTTGCGCTAACATGCTATTTTCCATGAGCGTTGTCATGAACAATGCGGAACGGAAAGGCAGGAATGCGCCATCTCCCACGACCGAAAGCATCACTTGAACATCCTGCGAAATATTTACATTGTTGCCAATAATACTATTCTCGATCACCGAACCCGCGTTGATGGTGACGTTGTCCCCAATGATCGCAGGCCCATGAATAATGGCGCTCGGGTCGATAACACAGCCTTTGCCAACTTTCACCAATTCAGAAGATTCAAGAACCTGACGTCCTTCATAAATGGCCTTGCCGAGAATTCTTATTTTGAAACCGACATCTTCCTTCAAACGCTTTTCAAAACGCGCCCCGCGTGCAAATTGACCGAAAACCATATCCGCGATAAAGACATGCACCCATGAATCAATGGCTAGCATGGCACGCAATGGCACTTGAAAAACAAGGTCGCCGCTTTGATCTCCCATGTAGGTCGGCACGTGATAATAACCGATCTCGCGCGCCTGCATATCTATGACAAGCGGCTCAACGCCTGCGGTTGGGCCGTTGGGGTAATACCACAAGTCAGCCAGATATAAACTGCCCGCGGGAGTATACGATGTGGACAGCGGCAAAGCATGTTCACGGAAGGCAGCGTCAGTGGATCGGAAAGCCGCGCGCGCAGGTTTGTTGCGTTTGACGGCTTCCTCCATGAAGGCGTTGATATAGAATTCGTCAAAAAAAAGATTGTCTCGGTATACAACGGTCGGCTCACGTACGGGCTGCATACGCTCGCCTTGCTTCAATTCCATTTCACGGGTGGCATATGGAGCGAGCAAATTACGCTGGTGCAGCCAGAGCGGCGAATTTTGGATCCGCAGGTCACGCGCTGTTTCACAAAAAGGCATGATTGGATTCTGCGCGTGAAGGATGATCTTAAGCATGAATGGAATTATAAATCAAAGTATGTGATAAAACACCCATCCAACACGTTGAGTCGGATTTCCTATGGCTATGAAAATGGGGTTGTATCTATCGCGATCGTACAAGTCGCATCACCCTGGGCAATGCAGGTCGTCTCTTTTACATCGAACACTTTCCCCCCGCTCAGCCAATATAAAGATTCCTGTAACAATCCCACCGCAAGATGACAGACCGGCTCATCAGCTGTCCGCCCCCAGCACAACGGACAACGCTCAATGTGCCAGAATATCATATTCTCTTTTTCTTCCACCTGCACTTTTTGATCGGTATATTTGTTAAAAAGACTGGCAAAGGATCTCGCGCCGGCACTTAATTTCGTTGGCATTGAAAGCAAACGAAATGCCATTTCAGTCAACCCAAGCATCGACCCATATTCTTTGAGACCATACTTGAAACAGGCGCGCCCCACGCGCAAAGCGAGTCCATGCCCGCCGCGCGGGCCATAAGCCTGTTCCAGAGTGCTTTGCAAAAGGCTGACCGTTTCAAATGGAAAGTCACGTACTTTCCCATCAGATGGGTAATTTTGAATAAATTTTTCCAGAGATGCCAGATGAAGGACTGCATCCACACCATGCGAACCCATCACCTCCTCCATACCGAGAAAAACAATCCGCCCCATTTTTTGTGGATAGAAGAAAGTTTCTGCGCTCATGGGGCTTCCTGATCAAGAAACGATTTTAATTTTTGGGTAAATATGATCGGCTCTTCCAGCATGATGAAGTGACCAGCCGATGGAAACCGCTCGATGACCGCATGCGGGATTCCCTGCTGCATGGGCTGCCATTGCGTCGGATCGACGATCACATCCCGATCACCATACATCCCCATCGAAGGGACTTTGATGTGCGCCAGGCTCGGGGTCAGGTCGGTGCGGCGCAGCGAAGCAACTGACCGTAGAAAAGATTCAACAGTGGTACGGGAAAGATCGTGATCCATCATTTGAGGAAAACGTGGATCCTTACAGATAAAGGGAGAATACAATTTCATTGCCGTGCGAAAAACTGGCATCATATTGAACAGCATGAACGCGATCGAACGGTTCCCGGCAAGTTTAAGTAATGGCGCCAATGAAGACCCGACCATTGGAGACCCCACCACAACCACTTTGCTGACGCGCTGCGGATATTGAATTGCAACTGAAAGGCTGACCGTGCCGCCCATGCTATGCCCCACCAACGGCGCGTTGACTATCCCCATCTGCTCCATGAATTGATCTACCAGGCTTACAAAATCAGAAACGGCGTAAGTCTCACGCTTCTTGCCTGATTCACCAAATCCCCAAAAATCCAGAGCGTAGGTGCGATAAAACGCGCCGAGATATGCCATGGTCTCCTGCCATAACCCCCACGAGCCGAGCCATCCATGCAAAAGAATAACCGGGCGTCCACGCCCGTATACTTCGTAGTGAACTATTCCCTGATCAGTGGTGATTGACGACACAGCAAATTATTATCCCGCCCCTTATTTCCCGGAATCCATTTCTTTTAGGATGCTGTATAACAATTCAAGCAGAACCGTTTTTACGGTATTCCGATCAATTGCGACACAGGGCAAAAGCTTTGTATTGCTATCCAAACGCAGGGCGTGACGCACATCTTCAAGCTCCCAGGCATCCTCGGCATCCTGCTTGTTAGCGGCGACCACGAAAGGCGTGGGAGCATACGCGCGGAAAGTCTCAAGGATCGAGCGTGCTTCGCGGAAAGTTTCAGGACGTGTGCTGTCCACCATCACAATAAAGCCCAGCATGCCCTCTGAGAGAATTTCCCACATGAAATCAAAGCGCTTCTGGCCGGGTGTTCCAAACAGATACAGTACCAGGTCTTCGTCCACAGTGATGCGGCCAAAATCCATCGCCACCGTTGTTGAGGATTTAACAGAGCGTTCCTCTTCGGATGAGATCTTACGCTCCGTGGAAACAACATCGATTTCACTGACAGACTGAATGAACTGAGTCTTGCCAGCGCTAAATGGACCTGTGACTACCATCTTAACCGTTTGCATAATTCCTATCCTTCTACTTCTAATAAAATAAATTACATTGAACGAATACGGCCGATCAATTTATTAATTAGCGATTTTTGTTCGTCTTTATTCTTTGTCGGGAATTGCTTTGGGTTGGGCTGAACGATCGAACCGGCGGGGCGTGCCATTTCAACCAAGCCAGCCTGCAGAAGACCATAAACGATCCTGCGAATTTCAAGATCGTTCAATTTATTGGCGCTTGCGATCTGGCGCATCGTATTCTTCGGGTCAACGAACTTGACCACTTTCCATTCTTCCACGCTCAAGTTCACATTTGTACGCGGCCGGTTCGTAAACACAAGAGCCATGTCCAGGCTGGGGATCTCATCTTGCAGCTGCTCGAACTCGCGCAGTTGACGCGAGCCTTCCATAATAATATTCTCAAGATCAAGGCGCACATTGATGCGTCCTTCCGGGGGCAACATCTCGCTCTCAAAGCGGAAAATCCCTTCGACCCATGAGAACAACCTGCGCACCACATCCGTAAAATATCCCTGCAAATTCAAAAGGATATCTTCCTGAGAGACATAGCCCGCATTAATAAGGATCAGGCCAAGTTCCTTATCGGTCATTTGACCTGCGCGATCCACAATGGCGCGATATTGATTGGCGCTGATCTTATTCGCCTTATGCAAGACCGATGCCAGACTTCCATCATCTTTGCCAACACGAGCATAGGCAAGCTTGCCGTCACGAAACGAAATATAAGCCTGTTCCGAGACCCCATCCACAACCAAAGTACCCGTCTTACTGGCAAGGTGGACAAGATTAAGAAGCTGGGTCATTGTAATATCGCGTAAATTTCCACGCAGGGCCATATATTTCCTTTACTTATCCTCATTGAAGGATAGGTCTGAAAATTATACATGCAAGGTGATAATGCGTCAATTAAACTTCTTTACTCTCTTGCAAGGAATAGAAAATGGAAACTTTTTCTATTTGATCTTTAGTAACTGATTTAATTTAGTTATAGTTTTGTGGGAATCCTTGAACAGAACTCCCTGCATACCCACTTTTTCACAGCCTTCGATATTTACAGGCATATCATCGACGAAGACCGCTTCGCCCGCACGAACTTTGGCCTGCTCCAACGCAACTTCATATATTTTGGCTGACGGTTTGACTTGTCCCACTTCCGCCGAAATGACAACGGTATCAAATATGTCAATAATCTTTTCTCTGGTCATGAATTCACGCAGGCCGCTCCACGCATTGGAGATCAATCCTGTATGAACCTTCATACCACGCAGCGAGCGGATATATTCAACCAGCGCACGGTCAATAATGTCGCCGCCAAAAAATTCATCTTTAAAAGATTCCAGTTCAGACGCGGGATGCCTGAGCCGTTTTAGCACATCAAGCCAGTGAGCTTCTTCGCGTATCTCACCCTGCGAAGCGCGGCGCGCTGATTCACTTCCAAAAACGACTTTATCAATGTCATCATATTCCATGCGAAAGCGCTCAGCCAAATGCTGGCGCGGAGCCTGAAATTCGGTGCGCATGATCACGCCGCCAAAATCAAAAAACACTGCACGAATGTTCATTTTTGATTTGTCCCATAAATAGATAAAGCCGTAAAGAAGAAAACTTCTTTTCGGCTTTATAACGGATTCAATATGAGCCCTTACTTCTTCTTGCTTTTTGCTGGAGCTTTCTTCACCTTCAAAACTTTTGTTCCAGCGGGCTTGCTAGCGGTCGCCTTCTTGGCAGCAGGAGCTTTCTTCGCGGCAGTCTTTTTCGCAGGAACAGCTTTGGTTGCTTTGGGAAGCGGCTCCGTCTTGCTTAATGTAGAAGCAGGCACGGGCGGCGCTACTTCTTCGACAGGAATAGATAAAGGCTGCTTGGCAGCATCCTTCCAATTTGGGAATCCTAATTCCATTCGTTGACGAGAGATGGAGTTTGCGCGGCGGCAACGCGGGCAATGCGCGTCATAATGGCTCTGGTGCTTTTCATTCATTACGATAATTGCCCCCAGCATTTCAGTACGGGCAAGGGTGAAGGGGGTCTGACAATAAATACAACGCAGGTTCATATGAGGTTCCTTTCGTAGCTAACAATTATATCTTGATTCTACTCTGATTTTACTTCCCCTGCGGGTCGGCTTTTGATTTTTTCAAATCTCGTGCGCCCGCAGGCAGTTCATCGTTTTTCTTTATGGATTGGCTGTTGAAATTCGACCCGCCAGCAGACTGTCCAAAGTTTCCTGGGCGAGGCGGAGTTTTCCGGGGGTGAGCAGCTCCGGATCCACATCCGCGAGCCCGAGCGGGGATTGAACGTTGACTCCGCCCGCCCCTGCGATTAAATTTGGCCACGCAGATTGAATCGCCTTGATCGTGTCTGGGCTAATCGTCGCCACCCAGCCGCCGGGGCGCGGATCTGGCATGGAGGTTCCGATCTGCATAATGCCCTGCGTACCCACATAGGAAAGCAGATCGGCATTTGCCAATGAGGGATACACAAAAAGCGTATATACTTTTCTGTCGTTGATCAAGACGTTGGCATAACCGCCAAAACGCGCGGGGTCTTCATCTGTGGGAATCTCAATAAAAGTTGGATATCCAAATTGAGCGACATAAAAAGTACGGCACAAACCGCAGTAATAGATCTTTCCATTGTTGAAGGAATTAAAAGCGCTTTGAGCAGTTACATCACCTTGCGGAATGATCATGCCAATGTGATATTCATCCGAGATCATTGCGGCAATGTAGCCAGCAATGAAGGCTGATACATCCATTTGAGAATCGCCTGCAAGCACACTTAGATTGCCGCCAGCTGCGAGGTTGGGAATATTCACCGCAAGGAATTGAACGCCCGTGGCAGTGGGTGCGAGAGTTGCGATACCGGGGTCTGGCGGAAGGGCAATTACCACTTTCAAGGTAGGGTCGGCCAGATCAAGGGGAGTAAGTGTGTTGCGTACCTGAAAGCGGAAGCCTGATTGCTGCGCGAGATTATAGACGGTCTTTTGGTACAAGTCAGAAGTGGTTTTATCCATATCGGCGGGTACCACCAGCAGCGCTAACGGCGTGGATTGCGTTGAGATCATTGTGGCGGGAGGTATTGGTGTCTGAGTGGAGACCGCAGTGGGACCGGCAATCTCTGTCGCAGAACCTCCACATGCACTCAGAATGGCGATGGTATAGATCAAAAAGAATAGATGTTTAACACGCACAGGGTTACTCCAAAAACATAAGAATATCAGAATTATACTGCCTGATTTCGTGGAAGCAACGGAACCATTTAAGTCCGATTTCGGTCTATAGGTTAAAATTTGACAGGAGATAACAAGCATGAAAACTAGTACAACATTGTTCAACGTGCTCGGTGTGTATATCATTCTAGTAATAGGCGCATGCCAAACGAACAAGGTTACTGACGAAAATCCGAACCCGGTTATTTCTCTAGCGACTACAATGCCAGCAGATGTGGCTCTACAAACACTTCCGCCTGATTCTTACAATGGAAATGAAAGGGCTACCTTGCCAAGTTTTTCAGCGATCGATATAAATGTAACTGTAGTTCCCGTGGAAATTCTGCCTCCTTCCTCAAATCAATCCGAGGGAGGGCCTCAATCTTTTGGTCCCATAATTGACGGGATTATATTAAATGTTAAAAATGATCTTGCCCAAAAAACCGGTATTAGCCTGGATAAAATAACTGTTCTTGAAGTTGACGCTGTTGAATGGCCAGATGGGAGCTTGGGATGTGGAAAGCCAGGAACTAATTATGTGCAAGTTGTTACACCTGGGTTCCTGATTACACTTGAGTCAGACGGCAAAAAGTTCTCCTATCACACAGATGCATCGAACCAGATCATTCTTTGCAACGAGCGACTGCCGCATGGGATTATTCCCACTCCATAATAAATTATTAGAGCAGGTAGATTGAATACAAAACATTTCGCCCCCATCTTCTGATGGGGGCGAAATGACTTACAGGAATTGCAGAGAGTTTTACTTATTCTTCACTAAAATAACATCTGCTTCGTGTTTCTGACTTGCATCACGATACATAAGTAACAAGCCTGTTTGTGAAGGCGAAGCTGTGTCTCCACCGGGAAGAGCAGAGATATTCAGTGTAGTGCTTCCGCCCTTCGGAACAACAGGAGCAATGTTATCCGCGTAATAACGTGGAGCACCCGCCGTGTACGTCATGCCCTCAATCGCATCAGTGTTGTTGCCTGTGAAATAATTATCGTAGGCATAAACCGAAACGTTGAACTGCGTACTTGGCGTAAGCCCAAGGAACAACATTGGGGCAGTCATAATAATATTGCTGGAATTCAAGTCGGCATCACTGAAGAAGAAAGTGCCGCCTGCGCTTGTGTTTAGGTTAATCACACGCACAACGTTTTGACCAGATACAGCAAACCCGCCATTCTCAAAGTTGAAGATTACAAAATCATCAACGCCATCCAGATTGGTATCAAGATAGATGTCAAATTCAGCCGGATAGTTGGGATGAGCTCGTGCGCCATAAGTGTTAATGGCAAATTGAATGCCAAATTGCCCTCCACCGATACCAACCATGCGAGCGCCGAAGTTCTTCAGGTCAACCACAGCAAAGTTATCACCAGCCTGCGGTAATAAACTCTTGCTAATACGGTTGCTAGTACCAAGCAAGGAGAAGACATCCACACGCCCATCAAGCGCACTGTTGGTGTTCGTCAATTTCAAGCTTCCAGTACTGTTTTTGAGTTCCACTTCATCATCAGACGGGGTTACGTTCGCAGAGCGGTGAGGCAAGATATGCCAGGCCACATGAATATTATCAGTGGCATCTGCGATGTTGATATATCCATCAAATTCAACACCTTGTAAGCGGAAGCCATCTCCGCCAAGCGATCCACCGTTCAGAGCCCAAATCGGCAATTTGGTGGGATCAACCTTGACCTTTACCTTGAACGAAGCCGAGCTATTGCCCTTGACTTTAATAGTGGATGGGGCGCTGATCTTCACCGCGCCGCTGGCAGCATCATCCGCATATCGGAAGTTTGGTGTAATTGTATAGGTGCGTGTGTTGTTGCTATAGTTGCGTACTACCACCGTTTTCTCGAAGATCTTCGATTCGTTCAGGGTAGCATAGCCAAATGACAGACTTCCCGCAAAGGCATCTGCATCCCACGCAACTGTCATGGTTTCAACCGCATTATTCACGCGGACTTCGCCACCTCCAATACGAGTGATGGGAGCTAAGACACCGGGAAGAGCAACAGGATTGATACCAATATTGGTCTCACCGGTATTCATCAAACGAGCCTTGACTTCCTTCGGTGTGATTCCTGGGAACTTCTGAATTACCAATGCCGCAGCGCCGGAAACCATAGGTGCTGCACCTGAAGTACCTCCAAAGGCAGTCTCACCATTGCCAGTGCCATATTCCGCGGAGAGAGAAGCGCCCGGTGCACCAACGTCCGGCTTGATTAGACTGAAGTCAATGGTGGGACCGCGCGATGAGGATGAAACCATGTTGCCAACCAGTGAAGCCACCGAAGCAGGATCAATAGTTGACGTCTGACCAACGACTCCCTTTAGGATAAAACCGTCAGCACGTGTGATTGTATAAGCAGCTATAGTCTGCACGCCACCACCAAAAGAGAAATCGGGCGGCAAATCACCAGGTGCCTGGGTTGCGTTGTTGGCAATGATTGCAGCTAGCGCTCCACCTGCCGAAATATTGGCTGACTTGGCGCTGATATTACAAGTACCGCGATCTACCAACACGATCTTTCCACTCAGCGAGCCGGCCGGGAAAACAGCGCAGCCGTTCAGATTTCCACCTGCGCCATTGCCATATTGAAGAGATCCACTCACCAAGGCGGGAATTTCTGACCAAGGCTGCCAGTTGCCGCCCACAGTTACAGAGCCCGCCACAATTTTATACAGTTTTGACGAGGGCACCTGAGTCTGCGCCACGCTGATTACTTCAGGTTGGGACGAAGGCGAGCCTACGATATAGGGTCTATCGGCACTATTGCCAGCCGATACAACAACTACAACGCCCATCCGAACAGCATTACCAGCGGCAAAGCTCAAGTCGTCCTGACGCTGTCCATAAGATGAACCTAGGGACATATTAACAACATCCACTGCATCAGAGATGTCGCCATCCCCATTCGGGTCGAGGGCAAAGTCCATACCCTGCAAGAGGGCAACGCCAGAACAGGATGTTGCAACTTTTGAACATACGCCAACTGCATACAGGCTTGCGCCGGGCGCAACACCTTTATGTGCGCCATCCGTGCTTAAGCCAGCGATAATATCAGCCACATGGGAGCCATGCCCCGCAGCATCACCTTTATCTAGCGGATCAGAATCGGGAGCCAAAGAACCATTGGGCCAAACTTCACCAACAAAATCATAGCCACCGACTACTTTGGCGGTCGGGAAGGTGCCAGGTTCAATGACTGTTGGATCGTTGGCGTCGAAATCAGCTACGATGCCTGAGCCGCCTAGATTGAAATGAGTATAGTCGATACCTGAGTCGAGTACAGCCACGCGCACGCCTGTGCCATCTACGCCTGCGGCTTGCACAGCAGCCGCGCCAATGTAAGGCACAGTCTCTGACAAATCCTTTTCATATCGACCAAGCGGGTTGATGGCTGCAACGTTTCTTAGCCTTGAAATCGCATCAATCTGGGAAGCGTCTACTTCGACAATGACTGCATTAAGAACAATGCTGACTCGTCCCAATTCCCTACCGCCCAAAGCTGCGATCTGGTCAAGCAGAACATTTTGTTTTTGTTCGAGTTTGCCTTCATGATCACGTTGCTGATCGTGATTCAATAAGCTGCCGTTGTGCTTCGCATCATCACCGACAGCCTCCGAAAGAGAAGCGTCAACCAGACGAACCACAATCTGTACCGAGCCAGTAACCGTCTGTAATTCGGGGGCTACCAAAACATCCCCATCCGGTACAACTAGCCCGGAAGCATCAGGCACTGGTACAACTGGACCGTCACCTGCTAAAACTGAACTAAAGCTGGAAAAAACCATCACTATTACGATCAAAAGCGAAAGCATATTAAAAACTTTTCGATACATTTTGTTCTCTCCTCTTTAAAGGTTTACGAAATATTCGATCTGGAAACACAAACAATGCAATCTCCTTGGCAATACCGTTCTGTTTGACATTTAATTACCCTTGACAAACACCTCCTCAATATAATAAAAAAAACTGCCGAAGAATAAACTTCAGCAGCCTGGCGATCTATTGCGTACAACAGATCCATGACTTTGCGTCCTCACTTCACAGTGAGTTTGCCCATTAAATTTTTTCAACCCCAAAACATATTATCCACCCAAATATAAAATAACGCAAGTAATTTTACCTAATTTGGTATATTTCCCATACCCAACCACATTATGTGTATAATGCGTCTGATGTCCACA
>CAIWRB010000461.1 GCA_903914955.1 uncultured Chloroflexota bacterium
ACTTCTCGACGAAATAACAAGAGGAAGAAATAATGGCATCAGTTCATACTGCAAGTTGCCCTTGTGGATACAACGAAACTATCGCCGTCGGTGGCACTAGGGCAAGCTACGGTGACCACTCAACGTTCCCGTTTTACTGTCAGCAGTGTGGCTTGGTTTCGGTAAACATCGCGCCTTTCATTGGAGCGATGAGACTCGAAGATTCCTCAAATAGACGCAGAGAATGCGCCAGCCCTCCGACTTGCCCAAAATGCGCCAACAAGAAAGTCGACCAGTATGGAGTCCCGCCAGCATCCATTGAAAACGCCACGAAACGAGTAGCGTTTCAGGCCTGGAACTTTAAGGCGTTCGACAAGGGCAATTTATGTCCGGCATGCAAGCAGATGTCTCTAGTCTTCAATTCATCGCAAATTTGTGCTGATTGATGAAATGAAACCGGAATGAAATCAACAACGATAGGTGAAGGAGAGCCCGATGCCCACACAACATGCAAATATCCGCAGCCAGCAGCGCGGCATCCCACCTTTGGTTCTCGATTTGCTGAGACAGTTCGGTTCCCATGAACCGGCCGGGGGTGGAGCCAGTAAGGTATTTTTTGACAAGCAGGGACGACGCAAGGTCCAAGCCTATGCTGGGCCGCTCGCACCTCTGCTCAATGAGCATCTTGATTTCTATGCGGTGATTGGTTCAAACGACCAAGTAATCACTGTAGGACATCGGCTAGACCGAATACGCCGCCATTGAATTGCGAATAGCCCAGTCCAGTCATGCTGCAGTCCTGGCAAACAATGTGCAAAAGACGTCGGGAGACTACTGTCTCGCAATGCGTCCGCCCTCCTTCATACCCAGTTCACCACCTTCGGGCTCCCGCTGGATTTTGACCTGCTGAATACGAATGAAACTATTTCGGCAATTTCGAGTCACAAATCTGAAAAGACATACTTCCAAATGTAAAGGCTGTGCGGCTAGTCATCAAAGTACCGGTAAGCCTGTTGAGGACAATCAAGCCAACACCGATAAATCCGCCGTTCTCTTTGGCAACAAAGTTTTCCGGAAAATCCGACAATATTTCATATTCATCTTCTTTAGAGTGCCTGGCAAATGCCTGCTCTGCGTCCTTTTGAATTTCGCTTTTCTTGGCAATGGCGACCTGTAATGCCCGGGACTGAAATCGAATCCTTGTTACATTCGAGTCGTTATTCTTGCTCTGGTCAAAGACTGCTCCTCTCAAGTGAGTTTCAGTGAGTTTTTGGCCATCACTTTTATCGATTGGCCCAATAACGGTCTCCATCGCAGCACGACAATAAATGGTTTCGGCACTGGTTTGTTGAGCAAATTGCGGCAGAGATATGTCCAATTCTTTGTAACTCGTCGAATCGACAGCGCAAGCCCCTGACACCACACACACCAACGACGAAATTAACCATCGCTTAAAGTTCGTTCGCTTCAATTAGTGTTCTCCCAATCAATTTTCAAGGTTTGAAATCGAACATACTTTTCCTCTTGCATAGGCCGCCAAGTTAATGATTTGTGCGGCATTCACCAATGCTACACGACGAAGGCACGCGACATTGCTGCAAGCTATAGCCGTGACGCCGCCAGTCAACTTCAGGCTTTGGGGGCAAAGGTGACAGTAGACACTGTTCCGGGCATGGGTCATGGAAT
>CAIWRB010000462.1 GCA_903914955.1 uncultured Chloroflexota bacterium
AGCATATCCGCTGCGGATTGGGTCATGATCTTCGAGAGACCATACAATTCCTTTTCAGTTAATGTCGAAGCAAATTGACCCAGCTTGAGCAGTCCCATTAAATCTTTGGGACTTAATGAAGTTGGGTCAGGAGGTAACATGCTCAAGATCGGCTTGATGGCTTTTGCGAGCCGCGCCATGCGGCGGCCATATTCGTCATATGCTTCGGCGTCCTTGGGTGAGTGGCGATAGATCTCGCGGCGGGTGGTGTCGTGATCATCCCAGCCTGCGATGTAATCGCCGTTATCCATGGGCGTGAAGGTGCTCGGCAGCGGCAGAATTTTCAAGCCGTGCTGGGGAAGTTTCAAGTCACGGATGATCTCAGGCCGAAGAAGACTGACCACATAAGAGAATTCCGTGAACTTGAATCCAGGGATGATCTCTTCAGTGATGGTCGCCCCGCCGACCATGTGTCTGCGCTCGAGCACAACGACTTTTTTGCCTGCGCGTGCCAGATATGCTGCGGCAACGAGTCCGTTGTGCCCACCGCCGATGATGATTGCGTCGTAATTATTTGTTGTCATAGATAATTCCTTTTAATGCTGGTTTCGATATGCCCTTCGCAAAGAACGCTCAGGGCTACTCAACCAGCGACTGTTCACTGATTACTGATTACTTCTTCTTCCACTCAGGCTCATAGAACGGCAGCTTGACCACTTTCGCGGGCGCATGCTTGCGGTGATGTTCAACGGTGATCTCCATTCTCACATCGGTGCCGAGTTCGTAATATGGCTTCTCAAGATGCGCGAGCGCGATGTACTTTTTCAACAGCGGCGACCATGAAGCCGTGGATGCGTATCCCACCTGCACATTACCGACCATGATCGGCATGCTGGCGCGCACAGCAGTGCCAGGTACTTGCGGCGGTAAACCCACTTCGGCATATAAGGCTTCCATACCGACCCAGTCAATTTCGATGCCGACCATCTTCCATGACGAGCCTTCCTTCTTCTCTTTTTCCAGAGCCTTGCGGCCAACGAAATAGCCGGGCTTATCGAGCGCAACTGTCCAATCGAGTCCCAACTCAAAGGGCGATGACTTCTGCGCTTCGATCCAGGCGTGGCTCGCGGAGGTGTAATCCACATCGAGCATGAACAACCCCGCTTCGACGCGCGTCATATCGAGCGCGAGAATTCCCACGGGCGTGATCCCATAATCCTGCCCAGCTTCCATCAACGCGTCCCAAACTTTGATCGCATCTTTCGCTTCCATCCAAATCTCATAACCAAGATCGCCAGTGTAGCCAGTTCTTGAAATGGTGACTTCGACTCCGCCGAGTTTGTTTTTCATCAGGCGGAAATATTTCAGCTCTTCGACATCGGACTCACAAACCCGCTTTAGTACGGATCTTGAATTTGGTCCCTGCAAACTGAGCGATGCCACGCTGTCAGAGACTTCGCTGATGCGCACTTCGAACCCGACCGCGTTCATCATCAGCCAGCGCAGGTTCGGCTCCGCGGACGTGAGTCGGAAGGTTGTTTCATCGAGTCTGGCAACTGTGCCATCATCAATCATCTTGCCCTCGTCGTCGCACCAGCCAGTGTAATAGACCTGTCCCACGCTCATCTTGTGGATGTTGCGGGTGGTAACGCGGTCAAGCAAATTCGCGGCATCTTTGCCTTTGATCATATATTTCATCAAAGGCGTCACGTCGATCAACGCCGCCGAATTGCGGATGGCCCAGTACTCGCGGTCGATCGTATGTTCATACGAGCCGACCACATAATACCCCGCCCACTTGCGCCAATTTTTCGGCTGACATAACGCGGACGTTCGTTCATGAAATGGGGTGTTTCGTAATTGTTGCATAAAAGTCCTTTATAAGTTATTTGGATTTCTCTTCCAATAGTCTCGTTAGCAGACGGATTTGTTCTTGTTGCATTTCAACCAGTTCAGCCCATTGCTTCTCACGCAACTCATCTAATTTCTCATGCAGATTCGCAATTTCCAATTCAGCTTTCAAATTGACTTCATAATCATGCGCCGCGTCGAGCCTGTCTTTTATTGACAGGCGGTTTTGGGACATCATGATTACCGGAGCCTGGATCGCGGCAAGCATGGATAGGAATAAATTCAATAATATATATGGAAAGGGATCAAAGGTGCTGTTAAGTTTTGCAAGGATCACGGAATTCAGAATGATCCATATCACCAGGATTGATGCGAAGATGATAATGAAAGTCCACGAACCGCCAAAAGCCGCCACCTTATCCGCAAGGCGTTGGCCAAAAGTGAGTTGATCATCAAACTCCTTGTTTATATTTCGAGCTATATGCCTGCGTTCGATCAGACGATGGATTAAGCCTCGTTCCTGTTTTGTGAAAGTTTCAATTTTTTCCAAAAGAAGTTTCTTGAATTGTTCCTGAGAGTGGTCGTTCATTTTGCACCTTTCTGTAGTCCGTCAGCATAACGGCGATACAACCACACGCCAATGCCTACCAAAATGATGCCCAAAGCTATCTCCAGCTCATGTTCTTTGACATCCTCAAAAATCGCTGTCATCAATAGTCCAATTACGTGGCCTGCCAGACCATAAGTCAAGGCCCAGATGAATGCCCCAATCAAATCGAGAACCAAAAATTTTTTGGGGTCTAATTTCGCCATGCCAATCACAAATGGCAGGACGGTCCGCAGCCCATACATAAATCGGATTCCAAGAAAAAGCAGGTTTGTATTCCAGCCAAGCAGCAACTTTGCCTTTTCTACATGCGGTTTCCATGCAGGTCTGGTTTCAAGAAATTGATTGCCTTTCAGGCGTCCCATCCAAAAGAAAAACTGATCAGAAGTAAATGCAACAATGCAACCAATTAAAATGACAAGCGGCAAATTCAAATAACCGCGATGAGCCATGAATGCTCCAAGTACAAGCATGGTCTCACCTTCAAGAAACAAGCCAATGACAAGCGCGGGATACCCGAATTGGGTAACGATTGCCTCAAGGTTCATCTTTTCTCCATTCTCGAATATTCCATTGTCTCGAAGAACACGGTCACGGTTAACTCTTCCTCAATCGAATGAAGTCCATGCTCCACATTCTTTGCCACATACACGATCGAGCCTGCACAAGCACGGTTCAGAAAGACTTCCGAAGTCTCCTAGACATCGGAAGTCTTTAGTTACGCATAAACTAACTTCCCTTTTGGGATTGGGATCTCCCTGCCCAGTTCGCGAGCGGTTTCAAGCCACTCTTGTGCGATTTGCTCCACATTCACAAGTGCTTCGTGATAGGTCGCTCCATCAGCCATGCAGCCAGGCAGTTCGGGTACTTCGGC
>CAIWRB010000463.1 GCA_903914955.1 uncultured Chloroflexota bacterium
CGCGGAGTTCCCAACACCGCGACATAAATAGGCGGGTCATTCAAATATTTCAAAGAGGGGAGTCGCACCACGCCAGGCTGATCATCTTTATACCCCGGTATTCTCGGCGCAAAAATAGTAACTTGATGCCCTCTGCGCTGTAATCCCTCGGAAACCAATTGCAAGGAAATGGAAACACCATTCACTTGCGGCGCATACGTATCAGTGAATAGTCCAATGCGCAACGAACCGGCATTGAGTTTCGGAGCGGATTCTGCTGCTTTTTTGGCCATGTTGAATTCCTCCTGAAATTTATTAAAGTGACAGCCATTTCAGAATCTACTGTCACCGATCATTTCGTTTCTTTATTATCTTCAGTGTCTTCTTGCTTCGTCAAATTTACTTTCATGCGTTTCGCGAGTTCGCGGCGGGTAAGCAAGACTCGATGTTGACAGCCAGTACATTCCAAGCCAATATCCGCGCCGAGGCGCACCACTATCCACTCATATGATCCGCAGGGATGGGGTTTTCGCAGACGCAGGCGATCTTTAATTTGAAGATCAGGGAGCATGGACAAGATTATACCGCCATGATACTGCAGGCTTCACAGTCGTATTGCGCCATGCGCCATTATTGAAATTCTTAGATTTTTCGGCTCAGGCAAAATTTTGGCTGAGCCTGTTCACTAATGCGTTTTACCTGCCTTTGACATTCTCATCATCTCAATATTTTTTTTACGGCGAAACCAGTGTTGACGTTGCAGTAGGTGTCTCAGTTGGGGCCAGAGTCGGCGAAGAAGTCTCCGTGGGCACGAGCGTGGGGGATGGAGTATATGTCGGTGTGGAAGGCAGCGGAGTTGGAGTAGGCAGACTAAGATTAACTGTGACACGTTTTTCCACATCCGCATTATCGCCGTTCAGAGTTAATCTCAAAGTAAAGATTCCATTTGGGATGCTGGACAAGTTCCACGTATAAAGCGCTCCATCTTTTACAGGGGTATCGCTTTCACTCAGAAGCGACCAAGTGCCAGGGTCAGCGCCTTGACCATATTCCAGAATCCATTTTTTGAATCCCTTATCAGCGGCTGCGGAACCTTTGATATCCAGTGTCGTTGACGTGATAACCTGCCCTTCAGTTAGGCTGATCTCAATGATGGGCTGCGGATCGCTGGCGCTGCATTCGCGATCAGGCGCATAGAAGGGTTTGCGCGGCAAGCCATGATCCTCGAGCCAAAATTTGCCGTCATCAGTTCCAAGCCAGTCATGTCCCCATTTATCTGTAACATTCAAAACGACCTGTTCCTCGCTTGGTCCTTTACAAGCATCAGAGGCCTGAAGCCCGGTCCACAAATCAATTTTGATGCGGCGGGCAAGATCTTTACCTGGCGGCAGGGGAGGCTGATCAGCCGCAAAAACTTCGCTATATTCTGAATTACAAGAATTGGATGGCTCAGTTCCTGAAATCTTGCACACGATCTTATCTACGATGCTCTGAGGACGGCTGAAAGGGGTTGGAGCACCATTGGTAAGGTACGGCACAGCAAATTCCATGAACTGCGACCAGATGGGGGCGGCACCGCTCAAGCCGGATGAATTGGTCATCGGGGTGTAATCTGCATTGCCTACCCAAACGCCTGTAGCGAGGTCCGGGTTATAGCCCATCGTCCAGTTATCGCGGATATCATTGGTGGTACCAGTCTTTGCGGCTACCGGGAAAGATAAAAAAAGCGCAGAGTGCCGTCCAAAAGTAAAGGAGCGTGCCTCATTATCTGAAAGAATCGACGAAATAAGATAGGCGTGCTCGGCGCGGATCACTTGTTCTCCAGAATGAGGTTTGTATTCATCTATAATATTGCCAGCAAAATCTGTGATTTTGAGGATGGCCACCGGCGGCACTCGTTGACCGCCGTTGGCGAAGACGGAATATGCAGAGGTCATATCGATCAAGCTAACATCACCGCCGCCAAGAGTCAGGGAGAGCCCATAATCATTTCGCGTCAGGGATGTTATGCCGAGCTTCTCGGCCATGCCGATCATGCCTTCCTTTTCGGGGGTGTTTGGGTCATCATAAATACCAACGAATTCAAGCGTTTTCACTGCGGGGATATTGAATGAGTTTGCAAGCGCGAGACGCACAGTTAGCGGGCCGTGGAATTTCCCGTCATAATTTCTAGGTTCATACGGAGGATTTGCACCGTCAGGGAATTGGGTCGGCACATCCCAGATCAACGTGGATGGAGTCCATCCCTTTTCAAAAGCAGCGGTGTATGTAACCGGCTTGATGGATGAACCCGGCTGTCGCGTGGGACTGGTGGCCATGTTGATCTGGCCGGCAATCGCAGTGTTATTAAAATCTGGCGAACCAACCATTGCAAGGATCTCACCAGTAGATGGTCGAATGGCAACCAAGGCGCCATTATGAGCATTGCTGTCCACCATTGCAGCGACTTGATCAGTGACGAGTTGCTGGGCTTTATCCTGTAAAACAGGGTCAAGCGTGGTGTAGACTACGAATCCTGAACGATAGATGGTCTGCGCATCATATTTTTCCTCAAGCTGTGAACGGACAAAATTTACCCAGTGGGGATACTTCGAATCAAACGATTGCGGGCGGAAGGAATAGATCTTCATCTCGTTTGCGGCTTGAGTGGCCGCAACTGGATCAACACAAACTGCGGTGTCGCTGTTGCTTACCTTGATACAACCCTGGTCAGTACTCAAATTAAACATAAGCACCAATATATTTTGTTGGCGGATCAAGGTCTCATCGGGGCTGGTGTAGATATCATACACCGCGGGTGATTGCGGCAACCCTGCAAGGAAGGCGGCTTCGCCCAGCGTGAGATCCTTTGCCGATTTACCGAAATATGTTTCAGCGGCGGCTTGCACACCATAAGCAAGATTTCCGTAATAAATTTCGTTGAGGTAAAGTTCAATGATCTCATCCTTGGTGTAGCGGCGTGTAATCTCCGCCGCTAGGATGATCTCACGCGCCTTACGGATCACTGTGCGCTGAGTGCGCTCCTCAGGAGAAAGCAAAAGCGCACGCGCCAACTGTTGGGTAATGGTTGAAGCGCCGCCGCCTTCCCCGCCTGTGACATAGTTCTGCCACAAGGCGCGGATAATGGCAATCGGGTCAAAGCCCGGGTTGGTATAGAATTCCTTGTCTTCGGTAGCAATGGTGGCCGCGATCAGATTCGGAGAAATATTTTCGAGTGGAATATAGTTGCGGCGGCCCGCGCTGGGGTCGAGCAGTTCGTACAATAATTGTCCATTGCGGTCTAAAATACGCGTGGTCTGAAATTGCGAGGCGCGCTCACGCAAACTGCTTACATCTGGAAGCGTACTTGCGATCGTGTAGTATTTATAGACAAAATAGGATCCCACACACAGACCAAGAACGACTACTACAAAAATCACTGTGATCAACCCGCGCAGGAAACATCCCATGTTTCCACGCTTACGATTTTTGACCGGGAGCCTGGGTTGCGAAGGGGGATTCTTCGAAGGTGGCGGTGGAACGTGCCTTGAAGTCGGCTCGTATGCGGCCCGTGTGACACGCGTACCATCCATGTCAGTTTCATCCACGCGATGCGGCAGGGGCATGTTGTCTTTGTCGAGGGCGGGACGAATAAAAGTTGGAGCCGTACCCTTCGTCGGCGGAACGGGGGGCGAGGCTTTATATTCACCCTGAGTCTCTTCCTCAGATTTTATAATTCGGCGTATTCGGTCATTATCTTCGTTATTCATTTGTACAAACCTACTTATTTTGGCTTACTCAATACCAGCAAAATCAAACTGCCGCGTTGGCAAATTTCATCACTTTGATTCTTTACCGCGATCGCCGCCGTGATCGAGCCGCCTCCAATGCGCGGCAAAGCCTTTGTTTCGGTAATGGTCAACTCCGCAGTGATCGTATCTCCGATATAAAACGGTTTGACAAATTTCCATTCGGTGATCTCGCGGAAAGCAAGCACGGTGCCTTCCAGGAACCCTGTCCGCATGATCAGGCCTGTGGCAAGCGATAATCCCAAAAGTCCATGCGCGATGCGTTGACCAAATTGAGTTTTGCTGGCAAATGCCGCATTAGTATGGATCTGATTGAAATCGCCAGTCAGCCCGGCAAAGTTGAAAATATCAGATTCGCTCACCGTCCGCCCAACCGTGACAACTTTTTGTCCAACAAAAAATTCCTCAAAATAAAGTCCAACCATGATTTTCTCCTTGATCTAAGAGTTTACCAGCCAGCTTCATTTCAAATTATACCCGTTTGACCTGCCGCCGTTTCGCCCGTACAATATGCGCCATGCGCGATTGGTCATTACGCTTCGGCGACCCCCTGTACCTTTCTCTGGCTGCGGATGCCCGTCTTTGTAAGACAGATTACGTCAACGATCATATCTGGGAAGTGGGGATCGGAGCGGCGGATACACAACGCTCGGCGATTTCTCTTAATACCACTTTTGGCTTGCGCGCGCGTTCCATGCGCATTTTTCTGCGTTTCACAGAAAACAACCTGACCGTCACTGACGCTAACACCTTTATCACCAGACCTTCACTGCGCCGCTCCTATCCAAACTTTCTGACTCTGGATTTTGTTCCCATCGAAAGCCTGCATGTCACAACTGAATTCTGGGTTCCTGAATCTCACGCCGTAGCGGGACGAGTCATTCTCACCAATAAAAGCAACGCCATACGCCAGATCAAGCTGGAAGTCTGCGCCGCGCTTGCTCCTCTCGACGGCCAATCCATGATCCCAACCCAACAACAACTCGTGAATATCCTGGCAGGACAGACGGGCGGGATCGCTCCAGTTATTTTTATGACCGGCGGCCCCGATCATGGTCCCGGCCCCCATGCCTCGCTTCTTTTGGAAATGGAACTTGGTCCCGGTGCTACGAGACAGCTCACCTTTGCTGAAGCCGCGCTGAACACCGTCGCCGAGTCCTTCGAACTTGCGCGGCACAGCGCTGCCCGTCCCTGGGAAGCTGAGCGCACCCACATCGAATTGATGGAAATTGGACAGGTTTTGGATATTCACACGGGTGATGCTGACTGGGACGCCGCACTCGCTTTCAGTCAAAAAGCAGCTCATGGTTTATTCTTCAGTGGCAGCGAGCAATTGCCCAAACCATCTTTTGTGAACGCGCGTCACGTGGACAATGGCTTTTCACGCAAAGGCGACGGCACAGACTACGCGCCCTCATGGAATGGACAAACCCCGCTGGACGCTTATTACATCTCAAATATTTTGCATGGCGCACCGCATATAACAAAAAACCTCATCCTTAATTTTCTCTCCACACAAAACCTCGATGGCGAAGTAGACAGCAAACCCGGCCTCGCCGCGCAACGCGGAAAAATAACCGCAGCGCCTTTTCTTGCAAGTCTTGCCTGGAAATATTATCAAAACACACTGGACGATTCGTTTCTCGCGGAAGTATTCCCGAAATTGATTAAATTTTTCTGGTCGTGGTTCTCCTCCGCACATGACCGCAATCATGACGGCGTGCCGGAATGGGATCACATCCTGCAAACTGGTTTCGACGATAATCCATTATTTGACGTCTGGCATCCATGGTCACAAGGGCTGGATATTTCATTCGTCCACAGTCCGTCTCTGGAAGCCATGCTGTATCGTGAGGCCAAATCCATAACAAAGATCGCAAAGAAAATCGGCAGTTCTGAGGAAGAAATCCTGCTGATACAGTCACAGGCCGAAACACTCAAAGCATCTCTCATTACAAGCTGGAATGCAAACCAAAGTTTTTATTCCTATCGCGACCGGGAAACAGGATTGGTCACTTCTGGCAAGGTGATCACAAAGAAAAAGGGAGACGGAACCCTTCGACCCAAAGCGGTTTTCGAAAGCGGTGTGCGTCTGCTGATCGAGATCCAAACCAAAAATCCCGCCGCGAAGCGTCCCGAAGTGGAGATCAGCGAATACCTCACAAAATCTAAAGGTGAAGCTGAAACCATTTTGAGTCATCAATTTCAATGGCGAGCCGGCGGATTAGTCGCCACGACTCAAAAATTATTTACGCGCGTAGGCAAGGTCAGTGTGACCGGCCTCGATGAAAAAGACAAAATTGTTGTAAAAGTGATCGATACCACCGGCGAAGATATCACACTGGCTCTACCGCTTTGGGCCGGTATTCCTGAAACGCGGCAGGCACAAGCACTGATCGGACGCAACTTGCTGACGGCAGACCGATTCGACCATCCTTTTGGAATGCCTTCGCTCCCGGTCTCACCAAATCCAGAAGCGGACCCGGTATCGATGAGTGTTGCACTCCCGTGGAATCAACTGATCGGCGAGGGACTGCTCGCGTACGGCTTCCGCGCCGAAGCCACACGTCTGACCGCGCATCTGATGAACGCCGTAATCCAAAACTTAAAACAGAATCACTCCTTTTATCAACGCTATCACGCGGAAACAGGCGCAGGCATTGGGGAACGAAATTCACTGCAAGGCTTCGCGCCCGTGGGGTTGTTCATGCAAGCTTTAGGTGTGACAATTCTGTCTGCCACTAAAATAAAACTTGAAGGAAAAAATTTATTCCCATGGGTGGTCACAATAAAATATAAAGGTCTCACCATCGTGCGGGACTCCGAGCAAACCATTGTTACATTTCCAAACAGGGAAAGCGTGATCGTAAATGACGAACAACCATGCATCGTTGAGATGTGAATTTTGAATTCATCAATTATGTGAGTTTTTTAAATTGAATTAATCACAAGCGGGGAAAGTCGTGGTATAAAAATTTCAGAGAATAAACATGACCACTGAAAATATTATTTTCATCGAAGAAATTATCGTCATCCTGCTTTTGATCGCATCTGCAGTGGCTGTGACCGCACGCCGTTTGCGCGTTCCATACACAGTGGGACTGGTCATCATCGGCCTTGTCATTACGCTTTTGAATCCACAGCAAGTGAAATTCGCGCCACAAATCATCATGCTATTCCTTGTGCCGCCACTGGTGTTTGAAGCTGCATTCCACATCCGTGTTGACGATTTGCGCCATGATCTTGGTTTGATCCTTTTGCTGGCGGTACCGGGCGTTGTGTTGACAACGTTACTGGTCGGATGGCTTGTTTCATGGGGCACAGGACTTGCGCTACAGGCCGCGTTGGTTTTTGGCGCACTCATCGCTGCCACTGACCCGGTGGCGGTTGTCGCATTATTTCGCAGGCTGGGAGCGCCGCGTCGTTTACAAGTTCTGCTCGAATCAGAAAGCCTCCTGAATGACGGCACTGCGATCGTGATGTTTGGCCTCATGCTCAGCGCGGCACTTCAAGGCGGGTTTGATCTGAGGCAGAGCATCACGCAATTCTTCACAGTCGCAGGCGGCGGCGTGCTGGTCGGATTGATCTTCGGCATGAGCATTTCTCAATTCATCAAACGGATTGACGATCCGCTCGTTGAGACCACGCTCACAACAGCGCTGGCGTTTGGTTCTTATTTGCTGGCAGAGAATCTACACGTCAGCGGAGTGCTGGCAGTGGTCACAGCTGGCATCATCAGCGGAAATACAAGTCAGCAGACCATGTCCGCATCCACGCGCCTGGTAGTCTATAATTTTTGGGAATATGCGGCCTTTATCGCAAATTCATTTATCTTTCTGCTTATCGGTTTGACGATTGATCTGAATATCCTTTTGGAAAATTGGTCGGCCATTGCGTGGGCGATCCTCGCAGCATTGGTGGCGCGGATCGTCAGCACATACGGATTCTCTGTTTTCGGGCGCGAGGTTCCTGCCAAGTGGAAGCATGTACTTTTTTGGGGTGGACTGCGCGGAGCGATAACACTCGCGCTGGCATTGAGTCTGCCCGAAGAAGGCATCTTCATCACCGAGCGCGGACGTTTGCAAGCGATGGCGTTTGGCGTGGTACTGTTCACTTTGCTGGTGCAAGGCTTTTCAATGGACTGGTTGATAAAGCGCTTGAAGCTGGTCGTCCGCTTGCCTGCGCAGGCTGAATACGAATCCCGTCATGCGCGGTTTGTGGCATCGCGCGCGAGTTATGATTATCTTCGCAGACGAAGTCAGGAAGGGTTGATCTCAGACCACACCTGGCAAAAATTATCGGCTCTGATGAAAAAGAAAAATGACGCGTTGATGGATGAAGTTAAAAAAGTGATGAACTCCGAACCAGAGGTGGAAGCGGAGGAACTCGATACCGCTTATCGTGAAGCCTTGCGCGCGCAGCGTACCGCGCTGACAGGCCTCCTGCGCGATGGAGTCATAACTGACGATACCTATTCACAACTCATCGATGAAGTGGACGAAGCTCTGATGGATAAAAATCCATCGGCGAGATTGGCTGATTAAGGTAGAATCATCATCAGAATTCTGATAATGTCAAAGCAAGAAAACACCTTTCGAAACAACCTCCAGTTTTCGGCGTGGCAACAAACGTTTTAGTAAAGGAGCACCAAGATGGAAAATTCGATCCACTTATTATTAATGGCAGTCGTTCAGGATCAAGACCTTGACTCTGCCACGCGCGCCGTACAATCCGTTGGCGCGACGGTTACCTATCTTTCGAGCGCGGGCGGTTTTTTAGGCAGGCGTAACGCCACCTTGTTGATCGGCTTGCCTGCAGAAAAAGAAAAAGACGCATTGCAGGCGTTGCAAAAATCCTGCCGCCAGCGCATTGAATATTTGACTCTTCCTCTGGAAGGTTCACCCATGCCGATGCCCGCGCCCGTGCCCATCACCGTGGGCGGCGCGACCGTGTTCGCTTTGCCTGTAGAACGTTTTGAACAAATATAAACAAAGACCTGACGGTTTTAAGGAGATGAGAAAATGAAAATGATCATTATCATTGTTCAGGATAACGACGCCGATACATTAACGCAGGCTTTCACAGCAGGCAATTTTCGTGTCACGCGGGTTGCATCCACGGGCGGATTTATGCGCAGCGGTGTTGTGACCATGTTGTTGGGAGTGGAAGATGCCCAGGTGGATGAGGCCATTAATGCAGCGCGCAAAGCCCTGCCCTCTTCGAGTGAAAATAAACGCGCCACGCTGTTTGTTGTTCCCATCCTTCACTTTGAACAGATCTAAAATGAAAATAAAAATCGTCTTTGCATTCACGCTCCTGCTGGCAGGCATGCTCGCGTGTGCCAGTCCAGTCAGTGGGACTGCTCCCGCCAATGTGGAGACGATTGTCGCTGAAACATTTGCCGCCCTGACAGTGCCTTCACCCGAGATCAGTGCAACGCCTCCGCCCGTGACCGTTAGCCTGCTCTCGCATTCGATGTATTTTCTCAACGCGGACGGCGGCGGGCAGGTGCAAGTTTATCGCCTTGAGAATGATGGCGTGACCGTTACCCAGATCACGTTTGAACCTGCCAAAGTGGAAAGCTATGATGTCTCATTGGCGGATGGAAGTGTGGCTTATGTAACCAACAACCAAATATTCACCGTCAATGCCGATGGAAGCAATCGCAGCATGATCGTGGATGGCGGTCCCGCAGCACCCGACGATGCGTTTATTAATCACATCAATGTTCCGCTTTGGTCACCCGACGGACAGACCATCATCTACAGTTATCGCGGGATCAATCTCTATTCAATTATTGACGGACAATCGACTCTGATACTTGAAGATAATTTACAAACCGAAAACGGATTTACTTTTGGAGAAGTCAACATACCCGTCAGTTATTCATCTGATGGAAGTAAATTGCTGGTGAACATTGTGGTTCTGGCATCGGATGGCGGCACAATGGCCGTCTTTACCCCGGGGAATCATTCACTTGTGCGGTTGACAGCCAATCACAGGATCTGCTGTGCCCTGCAATGGGCTGGTGATAACAACACTCTTTTTGGTGGTTATGCTTCCTATAATCCGTTTGTCGGCCCGGGCTTGTGGCGTGTGAATGGCACCAGCGGTGTCGTCACCGACTTGATCGCCAGTTTAACAAAAGGTGACAGCCTATTGAATTTTGCGTCCAATCCTTTTCTCGCATCTGATGGTCAATTGTATTTTTTCTATGCCACGCTGCCGTACACTCAACAAGAGGACGTCAGCCGTGTACCTTTGCAGCTTGTGCGCTCTGCGGCAGATGGTGTGACGGATAGAACTGTGCTACGCCCCGAAACATACGAGAATCTCAACGAAGCGTTGTGGGCGCCTGATGCGAGTTTTGTGGTCGCGGTCATCGCGCCAGCCCAGGATGTCTATCAAGGCGGCGCAGCTCAATTGGTGTATACCGATGGGACAAAAGGTGCGATTTCGCTTTTACCTTTTGCCATGAATATGAAATGGGGACCGTGAGTTTTTATCCGAAATAAAGGAAACACCAACATCCCGCGAATTGAAATGAACCGATTGAGTCAATTTCAAAACCCGTGGGATGCTTTTTATCCCGAGAGCGAGATTTCGTTTTTGTAACGCGCGGTCAATACAGGGATCGCTACCGCCTCAGCGATCTCGGCTGTCACATTTGGCGCGTACAGTTGGCGCAAAGCATTTGCGCTATAGGAAGACCCCATGCATAGCAAGTCGTAATTTTCCTTTTTGACCTCAGCCAAAATTTCTTCCACCACATTGCCCTGGCGCGCTGTGATGTTCGCGGTCAAGCCGTCTGTTTTTGCAATTTCCATCGCCTGACGTAAACTTCTTCCAATAGGCGTATCAGTCTGGCTGAGAGTTTTCCAGTTCTTGCCCACAGTTCGCGCAGTGGGATAATCCAAATCTATTGGCGGGACAATATGAAGCAGGGTGATTTCGGCGCGGCTTTTCATAGCGATCTGCATGGCAATGTGTTCGGCAGTCACTTCGTAACCAAGTCCGCCGATGCAGATCAAAATTTTTTTCAACGGTAATTTTGATTGCGGCACATACAGAATTGGATGTTCTATTTCTTCCATCAAGTGGCGGATGGAACGCCCGGTCAACAGACGTCGGATTTGCGGACGTCCCAGCGGACTGAGCACGACGATGAAGTCAGACTGCTTTGCCTTGCGCGGGATGATCTCCTCAGCATTTCCGTTCTGGATCTCGAGGCTGTATTGCACCCCTTTTTGCTGGAACAACTCGACGGCGCGCGCGAAGACATCTTCCAAAGGGTGATGATCATCTATCGCCGCAGGGTTGATGTTCTCGGTCACGCCAAGAAGCGTGATCTTTTTTTCCAGCGTTGCCGCAAGCCATGTCCCATATTCGATCGAAGGCCATGTCCCTTTGAATCCATTGGTTGTGATGAGTATGTCAGGTTTCATTGTTACCTACCTAAAAAGGAATAATCCCAAAACACCGGCTGTGATCAAAACATATTGCGGCTGGAGTTTGAAGATGACCAGCGCAAAAAAACTTAAAACGACAAGCAAGACCGTCCGCCACTTAATCGATTTTTGACCTGTGGCGCGAAACAATTGCCATGCGACCAGCGCCAGCAACACGCCCACGGCCGGGCTCATGCCTTTGATGAAATGAGCCATCCAATTCTGCCCTTGAAATCGTACCAGAATGGACGCAACTGTTAACATGATCACGGTCGGCGGAATGATCGCTCCGAGCAATGCGGCCAAAAGACCCGGTACTCCACCAGATGCGTAACCGATGAACATCGCCAGTTTGATGGCTTCGCTGCCCGGCACAAGGTTTGAAAAGCCAACAGCTTCCACGAACTGCGATTCAGTTAGGATCGTGCCGACAGTCTCTTTGTATAACAAGCCGACAGAGGTCGGTCCGGCTGTAGTTAATAAATTTACTTTTAGAAAGATCCAAAACAGACTCATGTCTACTTTGAACTTTTGCTGTTTTTCAGGTTTACGAGCTTCTTCTGATATTTTCATTTGAATAAAAATGTCCCCACGATCCCGCAAGCCAGCAATACAAATGGAGCGGGTATTTCCATTAACAATGCTATCAAGCTGACGCTGCCGATGGCGAGAGTTTGCCAGCCAATGAATTCGTCTGCGCTGCCCCTGAAGATTTTCCAGGCAACCGTCAGGATCAGGATGGCGACTGCAGGAGTCAACCCTTCTACAAAGCGGCTGACCCAGGCTTCGCGTTGAATGCGGTGAAGCAGAGTGACCACTCCCAGCATGATCACGGTCGGCGGGAGGATGGCGGCGAATAATGATACAAATCCGCCGGGGATGCCGGCCACGGTGTATCCAACGAACATGGCAAGCTGCAAGGCGTCACTGCCCGGCAGCAGGGTGGCAAGACCAACAGCTTGTACAAATTGATTTTCGGTTAAGAAATGCCCTACAGCTTCATTATACAAAAGTCCTGTGGATGCGGAACCGGAAGTGCTAAGCAGGTTGATCTTTAGGAAAGTCCAGAAGAGGGTCAGGAGGATATGCACAGATGGAAGGATTAATCTTAAAGGTAAGATGAATGCATAAGTCTATCATGGTCCGGTTGCGGGACTCAATTTTGCCATTGCAATTAATTTCCAACCCGGTTGTGTCCATTCCTCGCAACGGTGTATTAATTCGATTAGAATAATGAAGTTTCAATAAAACACAAAAAATAATGAGTGAAATTTTCCAGGAGGCATAGATGGGCTTAAATAGAAATGTAAGCCTGATGACAGCCCTGCGCTACAAGGGACAAGGTCCGTTTTTAACCTTCATCCTGCATCGCATTGGTGGGTTGGGGATGGCGATCTTTATTACGATACATTTGCTGGCATCGTTCGTTAGCGGAAAGGGCGGGCATTTCATCAACGCGATATATGAGAACTGGGCCTTCCAGATATTTATTTTCTTTTGCGTGTTGTTCCATGCCATCAATGGCCTGCGGATCACGATCCTGGATCTGTTCCCAAAGTTGATCCCATATCATCGTCAGGCGATTACGATCGAGTGGGTGGCGTTCATCGCCATTTATGGATTCGCAGTCGTCACCATTATCCGCACGGGATTGGGAGGTTAGCATGGCGACTAAATCGAGAAATCTTTCAATCGTCAAGCGCGGGCTGATGAGCTTTGAAACCATTATGTGGGTCTTCACTCGCCTCTCTGCTTTAGGGATGTATGCGTTGATCATCTTTGGCTTGATCGGTGCGTTGATCATGGGCGCTCGCAACAACATGAACTTTGCGGATGTCATGCGATGGGGGTTTATGCCCAACGTGACGCATGTACAAAATACAGACCTGCCAGATACCGATCCATGGGCATCGCCTCTTTGGAAGTTGACTGCCAGCGCGCTTCTCATCATTGCGGTGGGACATGGTGTTCATGGATTGGTCGTCATCGCAGATGATTACATCACCACAGAAAAGGGACGCGGAATTGTCCGCATCATAAGCGGCGTGATGATCCTATCGATGATCGGAATTGGTTTGTATCTTATTTGGACTTCGTGACTACTCCCCACGCCGAAAGGCGGGGGCTTCTAGGGCAAAGCCCAGGCTCTCTAATCCGAGAGTTTCTATGTTTAGTATACTACAAGCAAAACCGTTCCTTACATCTCCACTGCTAAAGCAGGGAGCTTTACGGAACATTTGGTAAATCTTCACCACTAAATGCACTTCGTGGTAAAAGTTTTTTCAGGAGTAACTCATGGTAAAAGTTCATCAATTTGATGTAGTCGTTGTTGGCGGCGGCGGAGCGGGACTCATGGCGGGGCTGTACGCATCCAAGACGGCGAATACCGCAGTCATCAGCAAGATGTATCCCACGCGCTCCCACACGGGCGCGGCGCAGGGCGGTATCTCTGCCGCGCTGGGCAACTACGAAGAAGATAAACCCGAATGGCACATGTATGACACTGTCAAAGGGTCGGATTATTTGGGTGACCAAGACGCTATCGAATTCATGTGCAATGAAGCGATTGACGCAGTACTCGAATTGGAACACATGGGACTCCCCTTTGACCGCACCCCCGAAGGCCGCATCTCACAGCGACCGTTTGGCGGACACACCAACAACGAAACAGGCAAGCCTGTCAGAAGAGCCGCGCACGCCGCAGACCGCACAGGTCACATGATCCTGCAAACTTTATATCAACAGTGCTTGAAAAATAAAGTTAATTTCTTCGATGAATATCAAGTGCTTGATTTCATCATGATTAATGGCAGGACAGCGGGCGTGGTGGCCGTGGAACTGTCCACCGGCGAGTTACATATCATCCATGCAAAAGCCGTCATCTTTGCCACAGGTGGATATGGCCGCATTTTCGAAGTGACCTCCAATGCCTATGCATACACTGGCGATGGCCCGGCGATTCTTTTACGTCACGGCATTCCGCTCGAAGACATGGAATTTTTCCAGTTCCACCCGACAGGTATTTATAAGCTCGGTATTCTCATCACCGAAGGCGCACGCGGTGAAGGCGCAGTCTTGCTCAACGACAAGGGCGAACGCTTCATGCCCAAGTATGCGCCCACCGTCAAAGACCTCGCTTCACGCGATGTGGTTTCCCGCGCGATCTACACAGAAATTAAAGAAGGCCGCGGCATTGGCGGCAAGAATTTTGTCTATTTGGATATTCGCCCTGAGACGGTAAATAAATATGCCGCACTGGATGGACGTACAAACCCGGACGGCTCTCCCTTGCTGATCACTGGTGACACGGTTCTATTAAAAATTCCTGACATTGTGGATTTCTGCCGAGTGTATCTGGGTGTTGATCCAGTCACTCAATTGATGCCGATCCAACCGACAGCGCATTACGCAATGGGCGGCATCCCCACCAATAAGTTTGGCGAGGTTGTGATTGACGATAAAAACACCGTGTTCCCTGGGCTGTTCGCAGCAGGGGAATGTGCATGTGTCTCTGTGCATGGAGCGAATCGACTTGGCACAAATTCATTGCTCGACCTGGTAGTATTCGGAAAACATGCAGGACTTAAATCCGCGGAGTATGCACTCAATGCTAAATTTGAGGAACTGCCAGAGAACGTTGAATCAGCCTCCTTATCCGATTTTGCCGCACTGCGCAAAGGTTCAGGGAAAGAGAACATCTACGACTTATCCAACGAAATGAAGAAGGTCATGTTCGCAGATGTCGGCATTTATCGAAATGAAAAAGATATGCAGACCGCCTTGGATAAAATTCACGAGTTGAAGAATCGATTTAAAGATGTGACAGTGAGTGATACAGGAAAAATTTTCAACACAGAATTATTGAACGCATGGGAATTTGGCAACCTGCTCGACATCGCGGAAGTGGTTGCGTTGAGCGCACTCAATCGCAAAGAGAGTCGCGGCGGACATTCACGCGAAGATTTCCCCGACCGTGATGATCAGAATTGGCTGAAACATACATTAGTGTGGAACAAGAACGGCAAGTTGGAAATTAATTACAAACCCGTGGTCATTACCAAACATCAACCCAAGGCCAGAGTTTATTAATCCCTCATCCCTGGCGGGGAAGGCGTCCCTTCTCTCTTCGGGACGCGAAGCGGCTAAAATAAAAGTGCGAGGCGAAAATGAAAATTACAATAAAAATCTTCCGTTATGATCCTGAGAAAGACACGCGCGGCCATTATGAAACTTATGTAGTGGAAGGCGATGGGAATGACCGCGTGTTGGATGTGCTTGAATTGGTGAAAGGCAAAACCGATGGCTCGCTGGCATTCCGCCGTTCGTGCGCGCATGGCGTGTGCGGCTCGGACGCGATGCGTATTAATGGGCGCAATCATCTGGCGTGCAAAACTTTGGTGCGTGACGTGGGCGCGAATATCACCGTTGAACCCGTGCTCGGCTTGAAGGTTCAAAAAGATTTGATCGTCGACATGGATCCGTTCTTCGACAACTACAAGAAGATGCTGCCTTATTTGATCAACGACAGCCCATTACCCGCCGATGGACGCGAACGTTTGCAGAGTGCAGAAGACCGCGCGCGTTTCGACGAATCAACCAAGTGTATTTTGTGCGCGGCTTGTACTACATCCTGTCCATCGTATTGGGCAAATGGTGACTATTACGGTCCCGCCGCGATCGTGACCGCCCATCGCTTTATCTTTGACAGCCGCGATGAAGGCGCATCACAGCGTCTGCAGATATTAAGTGAGACTGATGGAACTGTCCGCTGTCACACGGCATATAATTGCACCGAAGCCTGTCCGCGTGATATTAAGATTACGAAGGCAATTGGCGAAGTAAAGATCGCAATGGTGACGGGGAAGTTGGATTAGCTTTCGGAAAGAGAAAACATAATCCGAGAAGCGTCGTTGCTTTCCGCCTTCTGTTTGGGTGCTATAATGATAAATAATATTTCGTGAAATTTCCCCATTTATATGGAATCAAATTCCAGAAGGATAAACCGATGCCAGCAGTAAATTATCAATACGAGAAGCGTAAAAAAGAATTGGAAAAGAAAAAGAAGAAAGCTGAAAAAGACCGACAGAAAGAGATCAAGAAAAATAGCAACAAATCGAAAGAAACTCCTCCTCCTCCCATCGCGCCGGAAAAATAAAACAATTTCATCATCGCATCCCGTAGAGTCCAACTCATACGGGATGTTATTTTTCTGAGTATATTTTTTCAAGGATCTGCGGTAATATGCGCTCGCGCTGTGTCTTATCGCCTAAGAGAAACCCGATCAGCCTTATTGCGAGCAAGCATAAAACCACCTAAACTTGCCCGTTTTTACCTCAAAATAACATTATTTGAAAACTCTAACCTATTTCAAACGCAGACTCTCTTGCCTTTTTGGTACAATGCCTCAAGATATAGGAGATAAACCATGGCTGGAATGGAACGATTTACACAACGAGCAAGGCGTGTACTCAGCCTCGCACATCAAGAGGCAGAACGCGCCCGCCAAAATAATATAGGAACCGAGCACCTGATCCTTGGATTAATGGATGAAGAAGGCGGCGTCGCTGGCCGCGTTCTTCGTGATCTCGGCATGACACCCGAAAGAGTCCGTGAAGTAGTTCAGCGTGTTTCAGGCGCGGCAACCAACTTTGACCCTGCTCATATTGAACTCGCCGCCGAAACTCAGCAAGTTCTCGAGTTTGCAATTGAAGAGGCCCGCCGCCTGAGCCATCACTACATCGGCACCGAGCATATCCTGCTTGGATTAGTCCGTGTTGAATCTACCGGATTGGAAGTGCTGCGCAGACTCGGCATTACGGCAGAGCAGATCCGCAGGCAGACTCGCCGCGTCTTGAACGAATCTGCATCATCCTCCCCGACGCCTGCCGGCCCGCAACCGGGCAAAAGCGGTGCTTCGGCAGCCAACCCAAAAACCCCATTAGTCGATCAACTCGCCACAGATCTAACATCGAAGGCTGAAGAGAAAAAACTGGATCCCGTCATCGGCCGACAAATGGAAATTGAACGCGTCATTCAAATTTTAGCGCGCCGCACGAAGAACAATCCTGCACTGATCGGCGAACCCGGAGTCGGCAAGACCGCCATCGTGGAAGGCCTCGCCCAACGTATTGTGGATGGCGATGTACCTGCGCCGCTGATGAACAAACGAGTCATGCAGCTGGATGTCGCCTCGCTCGTCGCTGGCACCATGTATCGCGGTCAGTTCGAGGAAAGACTCAAACGGATCATTGATGAGTTAAAAGCTTCAGGAGCGATCCTGTTCATTGACGAAGTTCACATGCTGGTCGGGGCAGGAGCCGCAGGTTCATCCGTCGATGCGGCCAATATCCTCAAACCCGCTTTATCGCGCGGAGAATTACAAGTCATCGGCGCGACCACCATGGATGAATATCGCAAGCATATTGAATCTGATGCCGCGCTCGAACGCCGCTTCCAACCTGTGCAGGTGGATGAACCCTCTGAAGAAGAGACCATTCAAATCCTCAAAGGCATTCGCAGCGCGTATGAAGAACATCACCATTTGGTTATTTCAGATGAGGCGCTTGAAGCCGCGACGCATTTATCTGCGCGCTACGTCACCGAAAGATTCCTGCCTGATAAAGCCATTGACTTGATTGACGAGTCGTCCTCGCGTGTACGCATGTACAAGAGTCCCGCCGCGAAACACGCCAAGGACTTATTCGGTCAGCTTCGTCAAGCGCGTCAGAACCGAACCCTCGCGCAGGAAGAGGGCAACTCGGAAGACATCAAGGAATGGGAAGAGCGCGAGTCTGACCTCAGTCAGCAGATCGAACGCCTGCGCACCGGCTGGGATCGCGCTAATAGTCCTGTGGTTTCCGCAGAAGATATCGCCGAAGTCGTATCCATGTGGACAGGCGTTCCTCTCATGCAGCTCGCAGAAGCAGAATCACAGCGCCTGCTCAAGATGGAAGATGAATTACGCAAGTCCATCATCGGTCAGGAAGATGCTATCGTTGCCATCTCACGCGCAGTCCGCCGCGCGCGCGCTGGCTTGAAAGACCCGAAGCGCCCGATTGGTTCATTTATGTTCCTTGGCCCAACAGGCGTCGGCAAAACCCAATTGACCAAGACGCTCGCCAAGTTCATGTTCGGCAGTGAAGATGCCGCCATTCAACTGGATATGTCTGAGTTCATGGAACGTCACACCGCTGCCCGTTTGGTGGGTGCGCCTCCTGGATATGTCGGCTACGAAGATGCGGGTCAACTGACTGAAGCCCTGCGCCGCCGACCGTATTCGATCATCGTATTTGACGAGATCGAAAAAGCGCATCCTGAAGTACACAACATGCTCCTGCAGATCATGGAAGAAGGTCACCTCAGTGATGCGAAAGGACGCAAAGTGGATTTCCGCAATGCGATCATCGTCATGACATCCAACATCGGCGCAGACATGATCAAGAATCAAACTGCGCTCGGCTTCGCAATGAAACGCGATGAAGTCACCGAGGAAAAACTATCCTACGATGATATGCGCAAGAAGCTGAACGAATCGCTCAAACGCGCATTCCGCCCTGAGTTTATCAACCGCATGGATTCAGTCGTCATCTTCCGCTCGCTCAATAAGGATAATATTCAACAGATCGTCTCGCTTGAATTGGATAAGGTTTCTGAACGCCTCAAGGATCACAACCTGGTTCTGACAGCGACCGAAGAAGCACTCGCGATCCTTGCTACACAAGGCTACGATACAGAATTCGGAGCGCGCCCGCTGCGCCGTGTCATCCAGCAAAAAGTGGAAGACCCATTATCAGACCGTGTGTTGGCTGGTGAATTTCTGGATGGAGATTCTGTCAACGTAGATGTGAACGATGACGGCGAGCTTGTACTCAACAAAGCAAAAGCTGAAGAGAAACTCCCTGAGCCAAGTTTGTAGGAATGAAACGATAAACCCTAAAGGTTCTAAACCTTTAGGGTTTTTACAATATGAATAAACAAGAACTCCTTAAGCAAGCTGATTACACCTTCCAACGCGGAAACCGCGAGTTGGCAAAGAAACATTTGTCTGACCTGCTCACACAATATCCCAACGAAGAATCTGCGTGGATGTTACTCGCGCGCGTGGTGGAGGAAAAGGAACGCAAGATCGAATGCTACGAACACGTGGTCAGGATCAACCCCAATAACAATGAAGCAAAGCTCGGCATCGTCCGTCTACAATCTCTCGACAAAACTTTACCTTTAAATAAGTTCATCCAAAATAATCAATTGCAAGATTCAAAACCAGTCAAAAGCATTTTGCGTGGAGTCCTCATCACCCTGGTCTTGATGTTGGTATTTGGCACAACCACCTTCGTATTCGCAATGAAAAATCCCGACTCCAGCGTGGGAAGATTGATCAATCCGCCAACGCTCATTCCCTACGCACAAGATCTAACAGATGATACTGCCGCGCAAACCCGAGCACAAGTCAGCGATAAATATCCGCAATACGCGCCGCTCGTGGATGCATTGATCGGGTTTGCTGTAAGCAACACCAAAAACGGAATGGATGGAGCTCCCGAACGTCCTGGCGCGCTCATCGTTCTATCAAACGAAGCAGGTCTGGAAGCAAAAAACGCTCTACTGAACGCACTCCCACAGCCCGGCTCGTTAAATACCATAACGCTCACAGACAAACAAATCAGTTCATGGCTTGCAATGGAAATGGAAAATAGTTCCGATCTGCCCTTGCGTGATGTGCAGATTGATCTACAAAATGGAGCGATACAAATCTGGGGCATGGTGGATGGAAGTGACAATTCAACATCAGCGCTGGTCACAGGAAAGATCAATCTCGATGCGGGTATTCCCAGTTTTGAGATATCATTCTTTCAGATCGGTCAACAGGCGATACCGGAACTATTACTTTCACAGGCCGCAACGTGGCTCAATCAACTGCTTGCTGAAAAAATAAATGAACAGATGCCCGGCCTGCAGGTCATGAACATAAATATCAGCAGTGGGTTAATTACGATTTCTGGAATGAGATAGATCTTCAAAAAAGTCACCTTAGGGTGACTTTTTTATTTATCTTTAATCTTTCTGTAAGAATATTTCCCGTTCTCATGTTGTCATAGTAATACATAAAAAAGGAGATTTTATTATGAACAACCAATATGAGACCGCTACACTTGCCGGGGGATGCTTCTGGTGTTTGGAGGCAGTATTCGACGAGATCAAAGGTATAGAGTCTGTTGAATCAGGTTATTCAAACGGGCATGTGATGAATCCATCCTATCGTGATGTGTGTAATGGAAATACCGGCCACGCGGAAGTGATCCGCATCCAGTTTGATCCGTCCGCTATTTCATTCCGCGACCTGCTGAATGTTTTTTTTGCGATACACGACCCGACAACGATGAATCGTCAAGGCGGAGATGTCGGCGTACAATACCGCTCCGCCATCCTTTATCATTCACTCGAACAGAAAACCATCGCTGAGAAAACCATCAGCGAGTTGAATGCCCAAAAGATCTGGAACAGCCCCATCGTCACAGAAGTGACCGCTGTCAATAATTACTTCGCCGCCGAAGATTATCATCAGGAATATTTTGCGCGCAATCAAAACCAGCCGTATTGTCAGGCGGTGGTAGCACCAAAAGTTTCAAAATTCAGAAAACATTATTTGGAACTGTTGAAGAAACAGCCTGCGTAAACCAGTTATACTTGGGCGGACGTAAGATGTCCGCCCTCTTTTTATATATGAACAACATTTCCTCAACTACCCTTCGAGACGGCATTGCCGCCTTTTATGTACGTGATATTCCTATTTGCGGTGACGCGATCCTCGCGCCCATGGATGGTTATTCCGACTGGCCATTCCGCTCGCTTTGCCGCGAGTTCGGTTCGGCGATGAGCTATTCTGAATTTGTTCAGGTAGAAAAAATCCTGAGCAAGTCGAAACAACCTACAAAAAAATTATATTATCAGGAAGTGGAACGCCCCGTTACATTCCAACTTTATGGAGATGACCCCAATAAAATATTGGAAGCCGCTTTGCGCGTGCAGGATTGGGGGCCAAGCATTATCGATATCAACATGGGCTGCCCGGCCAAAAGTGTGTCACATCGTGGTGCGGGCGTCGGTATGATGAGGTCACCGCTTAAGATCGCGCGTACATTTACCAAACTCAGCGCGAAACTTAAAGTGCCTGTAACGGGCAAAATCCGTTTGGGCTGGGAAAGAAATAAAAACTACAAACTCATCGCGCGCATTGTTGAAGAATGCGGCGGCTCGCTGATCGCGATCCACGGGCGCACCAAAGAACAGAGCTACAGCGGAAACGCAGATTGGGATGCCATCGCGGAAGTAAAAGCCGCAGTGAAAATCCCTGTCATCGGCAATGGCGATGTAAAGCGCGTGGAAGATATTGAAAAAATGAAACGCTACACAGGCTGCGACGGCGTAATGATCGGACGCGCCGCGCTCGCCAACCCGTGGATATTCGCACGGCTCGATCGCGAACAAGTGTCTCCTGAATTAGTCAAACAGACGGTTCACAACCATCTTGCGAAAAGCGTCGAATTCTACGGCGACGAAGACGGCCAGCGATTATTCCGCAAGTACGCGGTGCAATATCTCCTCATGAAAACGCTCACACGCGAAACCCGCAAGCAGATCCTAAAGCCAATGCCATCTGGCGAATTCCTCGAACTGCTCGACCAAGTCTACGCTGCCATAGCGTAAAGGATATAATCACATCATGATCCTCGACCTCCCTTTCATTCTCGAAACCCGCCGCAATCATGCGCTCGAACACGCTACACTGCATATGCTTGCGCGCAGCCACAAAGGCAATATGGCTGGGCATTCCAATCCGACCGGATTTTTCCTGCTTGGAGATTTTTCAACAACGGATGTTTGGGCCAATACAACAGAAGCTCTGGAAAGATTACACGAAGGTGAAAGCGGATTGGCCATCCACGCAGGCTGCGGGACCAATCTCGCCACCACCGCGTTGCTTGCCGGAACATTGAGCTGGTCTGTGCTTCGTTTGGCCAAATCCACGCTGACACGACTCGTGCTCCTGCCGTTTGCAGTAGCGGCCGCTGTCTTCGGTGTCCTGATCGCGCGTCCGCTTGGGCCTATTCTTCAGCAACGCTACACCACCGAAGCAAACCTCGGCAGCATGCAGATCATAGACATCATCCCAGTCCGCAAGGGCCTTCACCGGGTTATCACCCGATAATTTATAAAAGCGGGGTAATCGCCCTCCCTGACCAAAATTATGCCCAACATCTTCATCCTCTACGGCAACGATGAATTTGCCATCACCCGCAAACTCAAAGAATTTGATTCTGATTTTTCAGATCCAACGACCGCGGGCATGAATACCGCACGGCTGGAAGCGCGTTCCATGAGCGAAGATGAATTGAATAACGCGATCAACGCCATGCCATTCCTCGCGCCCAAGCGACTGGTTATCCTATCAAACCCATCAGCAAAATACAATAATGTTGGCACGCGCAAAAAATTTGAAGAGTACATCAGTAAAGCGCCTGATTCGGTCAAACTGGTAATTTATGAATTGATCGAACCAAAGGAAGTTGAAAAACATTGGATAATAAAATGGGCAGCTAAAAATACATCCATTGTAAAAACGCAAGCCTTCATGCTGCCGAGACAAAAAGACATGACAGGCTGGATCGTCAACGAAGCCAAGAAGCAGGGGGGCGGGATCGAACCTGCCGCCGCCGCAAAACTAGCAGAAATGGTTGGAGTGGATACCCGTCAGGCGGGGATGGAAATTGCCAAATTGCTGGCGTATGTCAATTGGGCAAGAGCAGTTCAAGGGTCCGATGTGGAAGCGGTTTGTATCTTCACATCCCAGCAAAGTGTGTTTGAGTTTGTCGATGCCCTCTCGCAGGGCAATGCCAAAGTCGCGCAAAGACTTTTGCACCGCCTGCTGGAAAATGAAGATGCGTTTTCGTTGTGGGGAATGGTCGTGCGGCAATTCCGATTGTTGATACAGGCGCGTGAAATTTTGGACGGACGCGGCAATAAGGATGATGTGGCGCGTGCGTTGGGCGTGCATCCATTTGTCGCTGAAAAAACCACCGAGCAGGCGGGGCGCTTCTCGATCGAAGCGCTTGAAAATATTTATCGCAAATTGTTGAAGATCGACGAGATGGCAAAAACGAGCCAGATCACTTTGGATCTGGCTCTGGACAGATTGATAGTTGAAATAAGAAAATAATATTATTTCACCCACAAATTTTCATCGGGGAACAGGGAGTTGAATTCATCCCCATTTCCACTGCGCTCCTGCGTTTGTAAATAGACATCTTTCCACATTTTGAAATGCGCGGTTTCAAGATGGACATCGCGCGCCGCAGTATCACAATAAACTTCCAGAAGGCTGAAATGCGACGAGTTCATGGAATCCTGAAATACGTCAAAGCGAATGACGCCCGGTTCCAAAATTGTCATTCGGGCATTCTCAAGAGTGGCAATTTTATACGTCTCGATCTGATCGGGCTTTATATAATGATGTACCTGAAAAATATACATGAAACACCTCCTTTATTTTCACGAAAACCAGTGATTTCGAAACGATTTCAATAAAAGGTCGTCCGCAGCACCGGCTGGAACATTTCCTTGCGATGAGTGCAGAGCGAGTCGATCTGACATAAATGACATTCAGGATCCGTCATTTCGGGGCAGCGTTTGCGCGCACCGAAAAAGAACCAGTCCACTGCGCCGGTGGTTTTCCCTGAAAGAGAAACCACTTGCTCAATTGCACGATAAGCAGTATAGCGAACCGCCCATTCTTCGTCTGGAGAAATGATGCGGCGATCGATCAACTTTGTTTTCAATCCTTCATCTAGAACATCGATCAAGCCAATACGTAGGCAGGAACGCATCAAATGATAGTCGATGACAGGCTCGACCTGTTCATTGTTCCCAAATGATAAAAATGATTCAGGACGCTGATTCAGGATCAACGAGAGCAAACTGCTTTTCTTGCGCAAGGGGTCTTCCTTATATCCGCCAATCTGGTCAAGCATTGTGATGAAAGCCCGCAAGGGGGAAGCGGATGCCCGCGCTCTTTGCAAAATAACCATCGGTGTAAATTTAAGCGCAAGCATGTCGCGTCCATATGCCCAAGCCATCTCAAGATGCAAATCCAACGCCGGGAGCGGGTCACGTCCATCATCAGAGCGGAAGATATCCAGCAATTCTTCGCGATCTAAATTGGCCTGACGCGCGGGGGAACAAAAATCCGCATCGATCTCAAGCCGCCGCCTGTATGCATCAAACAAATAAAAAGCTCCCTTTTGCTGGACTCCGCCAAGCGGAGCGATGAGCGGCTGGTGATAGCGATTATTTTTCTCGGACCAAAAACTGAATTGCTGCAGCGTAACCGCGAAAAAATAATCCAGCGTTTGCGAATGATCCAACGGCGGAAGTTCAGGGCTGATGAAATTAAATGGTGAGGCTTCCTTAAGAGTTGAAACCATTTGCGATATTTTTCGCACCTGCTCATCATTGACCTGGACTCGCTCATCGGACGGAACGACAGGAGCAGATCTGTCAAATAAAAGCGCGGCGGGACCGACATGCTCGATCATCTGCGCGGCGAGCGGCATGGCGTGTTGTGCAGCCATGATGGGATGTTCGCCCTGCGTGAGATAGGCCAGTGTTGAGCCGCAAAATGTATCGCCTGCGCCGGTTGGGTCAAGCTCAATGGATGAAACCGCGCGAATACGTGTGGCAAGATCACCTTGAATAACACAGGCACCATCCGCGCCAAGAGTTATGAATAAAATTTTTCCTGATTCGGTTCTCGCAGCATCCAGTGAACCAAACAAGCCAACTGCTTCACTTTGATTCATGAAGAACCGATCGGTCTGCTGCATGATGGCGCGCACATGGCGCGGAGCGTCACGAACGCTGGCGAGATATGTCCCCGCCGAGATCTTTTGAGCACCGCGCTTACGGCAGGCTTCGATAAAAGTTAATTGTATTTGAGCATCTCCCAGTGGAATCACATGCACGCAATCATAAATAGAAAGATCATCCGGCAGCATACCAGGCTTGAGGATAGACTCGGCACCGAAGAAGGCTTTTATATACTCAGTATCGCCACCCTCATATGAAATTTCAAAATGCGGAAGCTGATCGGGCGCAACGACAGGGCCAAGCCATTCGTGCAATCGTCCGGCGACGGGCAGGAGAATATCAGGCATGGGATTTGGACACGGCGAAAAAAGAGAGACCTGACCCCCGCAGCGATGAATCGCCATCGCAGTGTACATACCCGCCCCTCCTGCTGACAAGACTCGGTCTCTCTGCAAATGCAAAATATCAGATGACGCCCCGCCGACCACAAGTATACGACTCATAAAAAACAAATCCATCGATCGATTATTTATAGCCATCAACCCGCTTCTCTAAAACAGATCATGTTGTTTAGGAGAGAGCTCTTCGTTCCTGCCGCTCCAGCCATATTTTTTCAGATAGATACGGCCTCTCTCGCCAAACACGACACCTTCCTGTTCGAGCATGAGTCGCTGACGGCGCGCGCCTGCCCCATCCCGTTCGCTGATCTCGCCCTTTGAGTTGATCACACGCTGCCAGGGCACGTCATCGGGGCATGCTGACATTGCGCCGCCAACCCAGAGCGGGCCAAACGCGACGTAGGTCTCGATCTCCACACCATTCGGCGGCGGGAGCATCTTTGCGATCTGACCATAAGTGGCAACTTTTCCCCGCGGGATCTGACGGACGAGATCCCAGACTTGGGAGTAAAAAGCTTTAGCATTAGGCGGGGTCGTAAACTGTGGCATGGATTCTCCAAACTTAACGTGGCGCTAAATAACGATAATACAACGATTGCCGAACATTGGCAATAAAATTCTTTGAAATTTTATCATCCATGAATTTAAGCGTCTTAATGTCATCCGCGATCAAGGCTTTAGGATGCTCAAATTCCGGCGCAACTCCCTGCGCAAGATGAGTCAACGGCTCGGGGTTTGGTTGTATGCGCTGGTTGTTATCGGTCAAAAAATAATATTGATATGTTCGATAGATGGAGCGGTTGATCTCATAAAGTGGGGTCAGTGCGCCAATGATAAGTAATGTAAGTAATATATAACGTAATAGACGCGGGGATGTGTTTTGAAAAACAACTTCGCCTACCATCAGCAAAAGATAAAACAACGGCGCGATGGAAGCCCGCATGACAAAATCACGGTCGCTGCCAAGTTGAATGAAAGGCATGATAAAAAGAAGGATACCAGTCACGATCCAGTGCGGGTCATGCCATTTGAGCTGCGCTAGCAATAGCCATAGAAAGCCACCTTCCAAGAGAAAGAATGCGCTGAAATCCTTGATAGCTAGAAGTTGAAATTCACGCTCCTGCGCGGCGGTGTTGGATGAAAAGAATAGGTAGGAAATGATAACAATGATCATGCTGCCGAAAAAAAGATCAAGCCGAATACTTTTTAATGGGTTTTTTAAATTAATTCCTTTAACAAATTCAATAAGCAAATAAGGAAATAATCCGATGGATGCGAGC
>CAIWRB010000464.1 GCA_903914955.1 uncultured Chloroflexota bacterium
GAAAATGGCCTTGACATACGCCCAAAAACCTTAACTTGTAAGTGATGGGCTAACTTGAAAGTTACCTGGCTTAACCTTCAAGTTAATTGGTTGGTACCCTTTCACTCCATTTGGGATACGGAAAAACGCAGATTAACTGAGATTATTAAGCAAAAGTGTCACCAAAATCAAAAGATAGAAGAATCAGCTTTTTCAGCATTCATCTGCGTCCAAGTTTCAAGAATGTAAGGTAATCAGGATATTGCGTTATTTTTCGTACCGTCCACCAGCGTGCTTTAGTTGTCGTTTGACGGGTCACTCCAGCTCCCGCCCTCCCTCCGATTCCCAATATCCCCCTCTCATCGCAACTCTCTGTCAGTATTTGGGGGACATTGCACCCGAGGGTAGCGAGTGGTAGATGCTCCTCGAAGCGGGCGGAGAATTCTTTATTAGACCGAAGTATTCCGATCGTCATTTACAAAATTAAAGGCAGCCAGACACCATCGTGAAGACTGACTCATTTACAATCTCCGCAATGCCTGCCCCGCCAATCGATCCAAAGATAATCTTTGCGATCTATGGCACGAGACTGAGTAGGATCCCGGCGAGCATAACATGCATATACTTGCCTCCAAACTGAACTACTTTATAAACTGCCACGATGTCAAAAGGCACTACTATTAACAGTCCCATTGAACTTCTCGCTTCGTGTTGAGGTTAGTTAAATTAGGGAGTTAGATATTTTTGAATTGTTCGTAATAATCTCTATGGAAATGGGCGGCCTACTGTGAGAATTTGAAGAAGCTCAGGTTCAAGATCTAAATACACTTCATCAGGTTTTGCATTTACTGTGTCTAAGGTCTTGCTAAAGAAACTGCGGGCTGTGCATGCCAATACAACATCGAGAATTTCTTCATCAGAAAGACCAAAGGCGCGTAACTCATCATAATCGTGTTCGCTTATCTGACCAGCTTTGGTAATTATCTTTTGCGCAAAAGACATCAAAGCGACTTCTTCGGGGGGAAGGCCTGCGTTACTGAAATCATTAACAATTGCCACCAGTTGATCTACACTGAAGAAATTTTTGCGGAGCAACGCTCCGTGTGCAAGCATTCAATACGTACATTCAAGCGCCATTGCAGATGCGAAAGTTACCAACTCATAGCGACGAAGTCTCATTTTGGATCGAATGGCACCAATAAGTTTTGTCCAAGCGTCATAAACTTCAGGATGTAAACTAAAGGCTTTGACGTAGTTTGGCACATAACCGTTGTTTTTCTGGGCGGCTTGATATTGATCTTGAACTAAGCCTTCTGCCTGTTCATGTGAAATTGTCTTAATGAATGTCATAACATCACTCCTTGGTTTATCATATTAATAAAAATTAATTATAGCGTGCATTGCGGTAGAAAAGTCAGTTGCCTGACAGCCCCCGCATATCATTCAGTTGGTCTTACTGGACAGATCCCTGCGTGCGGAACTATCGCACCGCGCTCTTCAGAAATACTCGCATCTGCAAAGCGGAAGGGCCTGTTGTCTGGCGGTCTGACCCTTACCAGTACTGGACTCGCTTCGCGACCAGTAAGCAGACGACACCTGCACCCACCGCAGGTGCGGTGTGATTTATCAGGACACACCCACGCTGTGTTGGGCATGGTTGCGTCTTGAAGAACTTATGATTGAGAAATATTGCCAACGAGCTTTCCACGATAGATACCTGGTTCTGAATCAGGGATAACTGTCGCTCCTACAGCGTGAGCATAGAAATCTTCGGATGCTACCCAGCCAATGACTGAGTAAGCATACCCTTCATCCTTCATAGCATGAAGGCATGCCAACAGCAGGACTGTACCAATACCCTGCCTTCGATATTCATCTTTAACTCCCATTGCCCCATACATACCTTTCCTAGTGACGTCGTAACAGGCAAAACCCACAAGGATTTCATCTGGTAAATCGTATGGGTCGCCGCTTGGGACAGGGGCTTGGTTTTTTATAATTGCAATAAAACAACTCACAGGTCTATTTTCAAGCGCAACTTCACAACCAATAGCCCAAGAGGAATCGGTGAAGTTCTGATTAACCCATTCCGCAATAACACGTTTTTCCGAGGGATGGAGTCTTCGAATCTCTATCCCTTTTTGATTCAGTGCGGTTAAAAGGTGTGCGACTTCAGGCAGTGCGTACAACTTCACGAGCATATCTGTCATTGGGCATCCCTATTATTTTCGAATTTGCACTTCTGATTGACAAGTACCTAACAGTGAGCATGAGGGGCGAAAGGTATTGGCATAAAAATGCCAACGGTGAATTATATCGTTGGGGCGGATAATTTCAAAGGTTGGACAATTCCTGCGTGTCCGCTCCGCCATGCTGTTTTAGGCGTGTAGGTGTATCAGTTAGTCCTGGCTGTGACCCTGCCCGCTTTCGAGAGTAGGCGGGCAGGGTTCCCTGCAAAGGGAAACCGCGCCACTCGAGCGCGGGCAGGAGGGGATAACCTGAAAGTCCCCAAGACTATTAGTAGGGACTTTGAGACACTAACAGAGTAAAAAAAGAAAAGTTTGTATATTATAAGATCAACGATATGGTAGCAAAACGACTCTCAATTTAGGGGACAAAAATCGCTAGTTATTGTCCCTTGCAATCGCAAAACTTCACATTTTTCGTTCAATTTGATGTGCTGGCTAATTTATGTTGGCGGTTAAAAAAAAAGATAACCCCAATATGGAGTTATCTTTTCATAAAAATAACCTTTACAGTTACATTGACATTAATTCGTAAATTCTTATACTCGTAATGATAGGACAGGTTTTTGCAATTTTTTCTGCTTCATCGAGGCTTTCGGCATTAATAATCGTGTACCCCGTGATTGAATCCAAACCCATAGAAAGTTCCTTTGTTCCAGTACGAGTAATTTCCCTTCCAGCGCCAAGTGGATTACCGCCCTCCATTTTGTCGCCGATTGACTCAAACCATTTGCCCCAAGCCTCCATTATCTCAGGAGTGGGCATTTCAAATCCTACCGATAAAAACATAAACTTTTTCATTTTTTCTCCTTTGGTTTTCTTTTTTCAAGATTTTGACAACTTACGAATTATAGTTTAGTACAAATGTTCTGTGACGTCAAGATTTCTGATTTTTATTTTTACAAGGCTATTTCTATTTCAAAGGGAATGTGACGTTTTGATTCTCTTGTATCCAGCACAGCGGTTTTTATGCACAGCAGAACTATAGGCTATTTTGGTATTCCTCGATACATCAGTATTTCGTACTCACGTTCATTTCTAAAACCCAATTTGCGGGCTAGATTGACGGATGCTAAGTTGTCGGAATCGCAGCTCCAATATGGTTCAAGACCGCGCGCTCGGCAGGTTTGAATAAAATGAGCACACGTTTTCGTTGCATATCCGTACCCCCTGTGAGTTTCTTTTGTGAAAGTCGCGAGTTCAACGTTTTTGACTGTCACATACGGCGCGTAAGCCTCGCTAACGATTTCACCGTTTTGCATAAGACAAATTCCAAAACCATACGCAAGGAAATTCTCCAGACTTCCGCAATA
>CAIWRB010000465.1 GCA_903914955.1 uncultured Chloroflexota bacterium
CCAATTCGCCGGATGTGGTTCAAAATGTAAATCCGAAATTAGTGGTGCTGGATGTTGCAGCTGGGGATGAAGACGGCCTGCCTGCGCAGGAAGTGTTGGACGCGCTTGATGGATATTCATTATTGCGGACTGATCGCAGCGGCTGGATCTCGGTCATCACAGACGGCGATGCCATGCGCGTGGAAGCGGAACGCAGCAAGTAGTTATATTCCTTTGTGTAAATTTTTATTACCGAGCAAGGAGAATTATATGAGATCAATCAGTTTACCAATTATAAGTTTTTTTGGTGTACTGGCATTGGCCATGCTCGCCTGCGCCGTTCCAAGCGTGGATTCTTTGCTCAACCCCATGCCCAAGGATGATTTTTCAAACAGCAAGAGCGGGTGGGGAACTGGGACAGACGAATCAAGTTCGGTGGAGTACGCAAACGAAGGTTTGAAGATGATCGTGAATCAGCCGTTTTATGTGACCTGGTCCACTCCCAGCACAGATGTGTATGAGAATGTTCATATTGAAGTCAGCGTAAAAAATGAAAGTGCAGATCCTCAGGCACTATTTGGAATTATCTGCGATGAGCAAGGTTCTACAGCCTCGTTCTATTATGTAGGTGTAACCCGCGAAGGATATTATGGGTTTGTCAAATCCGCCGATGGACAGGCTGATGTGTATCTCAAGGAAGGTAATTCAGACGTGATCTCGGCGGCCGCACCAGACTCCATTCGCATTGGCCTGGATTGCGGCGGAGGTTCGCTCACTTTATATGTGAATGGCCAGCAGATCGACAGCGTGAAAGATGCCAACTATACGAGCGGTGTTGTAGGCATTTTTGCCGGAAGCGATGACGAGAACACCGGCACAACGGTTACATTCGATGATTTCGTTGTGACCAAATTGGGACAGTAATTTCTTTTTACTAAATCGCAAAAGCCCGCAAAAAATGAAAGTCAACTTGGCGGGCCAACTAAAAATCCATGTATATAAAAACGCGCGTACGCTATAAAGGCTGACGCGTTTTTATTATTTGAGTTCAACAACATATGAGCACACTTCTTCTTGAAGGCGGTGCGGAATTTGGCGGACGCATGTCTGAGCCAGATCTGTGCGCCATGGAACTCGCCGGCGGATTCAATATTCCCATTTGCGTTATTCCCACCGCGGCCGCGCCGGATAACAATCACAGACGTGCAGGGGATAATGGAATCCGCTGGTTTCAAAGCCTCGGCGCGAAAAATGTATTCGCTGTGGATGTGATCGACTCAGCCTCGGCAAACAATGAATCTCTGGCTGCTTCCATCAGCGCCTCGCGCCTGATCTATTTACTGGGAGGGTTTCCCCGTTATCTGGCAGAGACTCTCGCAAACAGCATGTGCTGGCGCGCCGCATTGGATGCGTTTAACGAAGGTGCAGTCATCGCTGGGAGCAGTGCCGGCGCAATGGTCTTGTGTGAGCATTATTACGATCCATATGAAAAGAAATTATTGCGTGGATTGAATTTGATTCCCAACGCATGCGTCCTGCCGCATCACAATAACTTTGGGAAAGCCTGGGCGAAACAGCTTGAACAACAACTGCCAGATGTAATTTTGATCGGTATCGATGAACAGACCGGGATGCTCAATGGCAAGGGTGATGTGTGGCAAGTGCATGGAGCGGGGAAGATCACGCTTTATCACAATGGAAAGAAGGACAGTTACACGCGAGGCGAATCGTTCTCGCTTTGAGTCAATGGGGATTCACAAAAGGCCTTCTTGTTGACTTATTTAGTTTGGATGTGAATGAATTCCCTAATCAATCTATCATCTTCCAATAAGGAAGTTTCCTTAGAATGGGAACATCTCATTGGTAATATTCAACATGTATCTTTAATAGGAGAGATCAATCATGACAAATTTATTTAAATCAATCCCCGTTCGTTCTTCAGAGATCACATCAAAAAAGGCGTATTTTTCACGGCGTGATTTTATGAAAGCCGCAACGATTGCAACAAGCGCGGCGTTGTTGACGGCATGTGCCCCATCGGTGACGGAACTGCCGCAGAATGCTGAACCCGTTCCCACATCCAACGCCACCGATGAACTTGGTAATCCAGTCAATACTTATGATGATATTATCGGCTACAACAACTACTATGAGTTCAGTACAAATAAAGAAGCCGTGGCACCCTTATCCAAAAACTTTACAACCGCGCCATGGACAGTGGAAGTTGGTGGTCTCGTCAACAAGCCGAAGACGTTTGGCATGGAAGACCTGTTAAAATTATTTTCGCAGGAGGAACGCATCTATCGCCTGCGCTGTGTGGAAGCATGGAGCATGGTCATCCCGTGGACTGGATTCTCGCTTGCCAGTTTGCTCAAGATGGTTGAGCCAACTTCAGCTGCAAAGTATGTGCGTTTTGAAACTGTATATCGCCCCGAGGAAATGAAAGGGCAGGGAAGTCCGCTTTATCCCTGGCCTTATCAGGAAGGTTTGCGCCTCGACGAAGCCATGAATGAACTGACGATCCTGGCAACTGGAATTTATGGCGAAGCCATTCTCCCGCAGAATGGCGCGCCAATCCGTCTTGTTGTTCCGTGGAAATACGGATTCAAATCCATCAAGTCAATCGTCAAGATCGAATTGACCAGCGAAAGACCCAATACTTTATGGAATACGATCGGCTCCAATGAATACGGTTTTTACGCCAACGTCAATCCCGAAGTGGATCATCCGCGCTGGTCACAAGCCTCTGAGCGCCGCATCGGAGAACTCAGCCGCAGACCCACCGAGAAGTTCAACGGATACGGCGAGCAGGTCGCGCACCTTTATGATGGCATGGATTTAACCCTGCAATATTAATGAAAAGATTTTTCTCCCGCTACACTCCGCTTCAAATTGCCATGCACATTTATGCGTGGACAACTATTGCGCATCTCATCATTGAATTCGCCACAGGCACGATATCCATCAATCCCATTCAAGAAATGGAACAACGTACTGGCCGTCAGGCGATCACCCTGCTGGTCTTGTTATTGGCCTGTTCGCCATTCAACGCAGTCTTCGGCTGGCGCGAACTTCTCAAACGGCGCCGCACGCTTGGGTTGTATGCGTTCATGTATGCAACGATCCATGTGATCATTTTTGTAGATCTTGATTACGGCCTCGCCTTGAGTTTGATCGCGAAAACCATTCTGCAAAAACAGTACATCATTGTTGGCGTTATATCGTTCCTGCTATTAATTCCACTTGCCCTCACCTCATTTGATATTTGGAAGAAGCGCCTCGGCAAAAATTGGAAACGCCTGCATCAACTAATTTATTTAATCGCACCTCTGGTTGCGCTGCATTTCGCGTGGAGCAAAAAAGGCGATATCTTTACATTACAAGGCGACATCGTCCGCCCGTTGATCTACGGGATCGTGATTGGGATATTTCTCATTTTTCGAATTCCATCGATTCGGCGAGCGCTCGCTTCTCTCCCCACCCGAAACCTGTTCCTGTTTAATAAAAAGAATCAGCAACCCAAAGCGGATGCGCCTTAATGAGAGCGCCGCAACTTGGCGTAACAAGCTAGTCTAAACCGAGTTGATATTATTCATTAATCAGAAAAGTCGACCCGACAGGTGCGGTGCCCTTTGTTAACTAAAATATTCCACGCAGCAGAAGCAGCAAACCTATGATCGCTAGTGGAATCCCCACGATCGCGCCGATAATTGTCAGGCTGACAATTATGCCGACAACGATAAAGACGATGCCAATTACCATGGCTACAAACCGGCCAGTCAATTCCACGATGACCGCGAGTAATTTCCAGAGCGCCACGAACGGCCATAAGAACCAGGGTGTATGTGATTTTGTTTGTGTTGTCATTAGAGCCTCCATGGTTTATATACGCAGATTCTGGGAAAACGACGCAGATAAAATATCTTTCCAAAATATACATAGAAAGGCTATAATTTCGCTTATGGATAACAATACTCCCCCCACTCCTGTTGTAAAAAAACCCAGAATAAAAAAGCCCGCTCCTGTTTTTCAGGAAGAAGAAATAATTGATGTAGAAGCGATCGAAAGTTCTGAAGAAACTGTCACTTTCAAGCGCAGTCACTTTTACTCAGCGTTGGTCGTGCTGGCATTTGCCGTCGGTATCTTGGTCGGCTACGTCGCCTGGGGACGTGGCGCGACTGTCGCCGTCGCGGCTCCTGCCGCGGCGCAGCAGCCGTCAGGTCAAGTGGTTGATGCAGCGCCGACAACTCCGCCCCAATTTAGACGCTACGATATTCCCATTGACGGGTATCCAAGCCTCGGGCCAGATGATGCGAAACTTGTCATTGTCGAATTCAGCGATTTCCAATGTCCCTTCTGCCGTAAATTCCACGATGAAACATATCAGGCTTTGCTGGATGCCTACCCCGGGCAGATCCGCTTTGTGTATCGCAACTTGCCGCTCACATCCATTCATCCCAACGCTATGCCCGCAGCTATTGCCTCGCTTTGCGCCAATGACCAGAACGCCTACTGGGATTTTCACGAAAAATTATTCAACAACGAAACGTTGGATGAAGCGACGTATATTAAATATGCCACCGATCTTGGACTGAATGTCGATACGTTTACAGCCTGTCTGTCCAGTGGAAGCCACGATGCGGCCATCAAAGCGGACATGGATTTTGCGCTTAATCTTGGTGTGCAATCCACCCCTACCTTTTTTGTCAACGGACTTGCCATTGTAGGAGCTCAGCCGCTCGCAAATTTCCAGCAGATCATTGACAAGGAACTGGCTGGAGAAATTCCATAACGATCAGTTATGTCACACCTGCACTTTCGTCGGATCAATTTTCGATCGTAATGAATGTTACAGAGTTCACAGGTTACTTAAAGATTTTGTGAACTCTGTTCCTTTTTGGTATGATAACAACCGTATCAATGCTGCTTGAAAAATCTTTTAGATTTGAGAGGGACACATGAATAAATTTGTTGCAGTTGCCGGGAACATTGGCGTCGGAAAATCCACTCTTGTGAAAATGTTATGTGATGAAATGCATTGGGATCCGTTCTACGAGCCTGTCACTGAGAATCCCTACCTCGCGGATTTTTATCAGAACATGTCTGCATGGGCGTTCCATTCACAGATATTCTTTCTTACGCACCGCCTGCGCTCACATTTGAGTCTTGCGCAGCATCCGAATTCTGTGATCCAGGATCGCAGTGTCTATGAAGACGCCGAGATCTTCGCGCAGAATCTTTATCGGCAGGGGAACATTCAGGAACGGGATTATCAAACCTATCGTGAGTTGTACGAGACGACTGTGCAATTTCTGCCCCCGCCCGACCTCGTCATTTATCTGCGCGCATCGGTTCCTACGCTTATGAATCGCATCAACTCACGCGGACGTGATTATGAGCGCAAGATCGCGCCCGAATATTTACAAAATCTCAACGAGTTGTACGAAACATGGATTGAGGATTTCACGCTGTGCCCCGTGCTGGCGGTCCCCGCAGATGATCTGGATTACGTGGCGCACTCCGGTCACCTCAAGTTGATCGTCGCTAAAGTGGATGATAAATTAACAGGAAAAGAAGAAGTCGTTTTTGATGCAGACGAAGTGGCCAGAGCCGCGGAAGATTAAATTTCTGTTGTAAGTTAAAAAGTTTACAGGTTGGAACTTTCAAATCTTCCAACCTGTAAGTCTGCAAACGTTATTATGCTTTCCCCAATACCATCGCCAGCAGCGCCATTCTTACATACAGACCATATTCCATTTGACGGAAATATGCGGCACGCGGATCATCATCGAATTCAGGTGAAATCTCGCCCACGCGCGGCAGTGGGTGCATCACGATCATATCTTTTTTGGCAGCTTTCATGATTTCAGGATCGATCACGTACGCGCCTTTAACCTTTTCATAATCAGCGGGGTCTTCAAATCTTTCCTTCTGCACGCGGGTCACATACAAGACATCTGTTTCAGCTAAAACTTTTTCAAGCGATGAAAACTCCGCTTGAGGAACGTTCTTTGCTGCCACTTCATCCAGCACTTCCTTCGGCATCTTCAAAATATCGGGCGAAATATAGTTCAATTTGATATTGTTGAACTGCGAAAGCAGACGCGCCAGGGAATGAACGGTGCGTCCATATTTTAGATCGCCGAGCATGGTCACCGTCAGGTTGTCGAGCCGCCCAAGTTCCTCCATGATCGTGAACGTATCCAGTAAAGCCTGCGTCGGGTGTTCGCCCACGCCATCACCCGCATTGATGATAGGTTTCTTCGCCGCCTTCGCCGCGATCGCCGCCGCGCCCGTTTCAGGATGGCGCAGCACGATCACATCCGCATAGCATTCGAGCGTGCGGATGGTATCAGGCAAACTCTCGCCCTTCGACACCGACGAATATTTGACCTCGTTGATCGGGATGACCGACCCGCCGAGCCGTTCCATCGAAGCAGTGAATGATGACGATGTTCTTGTGGAGGGTTCATAAAAAAGATTTGCCAGAATTTTCCCTTTCAGTAGATCAAACGTCCCGACGCGCTCGACCATGCCGCGCATCTCATGTGCCACACCGAACACATACTCCAGGTCGTCGCGGCTAAACTGCTTGACTGACAGAATATCCTTGCCATACCACTCGGCATTTTTATTTTCGCCGAAAGGCAGGTGCGCTGATGATGATTGAGTTGGCATAAATTGGTCTCCTTGGTTTCATGTTATTGCACGAAACAATCTGCTCGCAATAACATATGTTTGGTTGATCGGGATTTTGGTCTCGCGCTCACAACGAATCCCGTTGAATCACATGGCTCACGCTTTTATATCTTTCTGCTCGGACTCTCGCGACGAAAGTGTCTGTTTCGAGAGGTATTATCGACTCTTCACTTCTCCACATGCCCATGTCTGTGATGAATATCGGGCATGTGATCGTGCTCATGCTCCTCGGCGGGATGTTCATGCTCATGTGAGTGGAATTCATCCGTTTTCGCGTCAGCATGCCTGTGGGATGGGTCTTTGTGTGAATGGCTATGGTCGTGAAATAAAGCCGTATGCACGTGCATATGAGTATGTTGTTCGTTGATAAGCAATAACGCACCGCCGATCATCAACATCGCAGCAATGATAAACAGGAAAGATGGAAATTCTCCAAAAATAATAATGGACAAAACCACACCTGCCAATGGAGCCGTGCTAAACAACGCGCTGGTACGCGACGCGCCTAATCCGCGCATTGAGCGGATAAATAGCATCGTGCTCAACCCATAACTGATAAATCCCAGGATCATCGTGGCGAAAATAGTTGCCAATGATGGAAGTTGGTTCTCAAGAAAAAACGCAAGGAAGAAGGAGAACGTACCCGCGACCAGTCCCTTCCATGCCACAATAGCAAGCGGATCCTTGCCAGAGATATTGCGCGTGAAGTTATTGTCCACGCCCCATAGCACACAGGCAAGCACAATTCCCAATGCGCCGAGCGAGAGTCCGAATCCACTTTTGAAATTGGCGGAAAGAAAAATACTTGCCAATGTGATGACGATGATCGCAGTCCATGCGCGGCGGCTAATGGCTTCCTTAAAAACTAACAAGGCAATTATGGTTGTTCCCACACCTTCAAAATTCAACAGTAATGAAGCCGTGGAAGCAGAAGTATTTTGCAAGCTTATCATCAAAATGATCGGAGCCAGAATTCCGCCAGAAATAATCGCACCTGCGAGCCATTTGATATCAGGTGATTTGATGCCTGCTTCCACATCTTTGGAGCGCATTCGCTGAGATAACTTGACAAGAGTAATTCCCGTCCCACTTCCAAGATAAAGGAAAGCCGCGAGGAAGATCGGCGCGATATTGTCACCCAGCAATAATTTCGCGATGGGCGCACTCGCCCCGAAGAATAGCGCGGCGAGCAGGGCTTGTAAAATAAATGGGAGATTGGATGATTTCATTTACGCTCTGGCATCGCTCCCAAATTGCTTCCGCACAAACTGCCCAATTTCCTCGAAAGTCTTTTTATTTTCGGGAAGCAGCCCCCCCAGCGCCTGCCAAACGTGCCACATGCCATCCCAAATTTTGAGAGTGACATCCGCTCCATCCGCTTTGGCTTTTTCGGCGAGCAGAATGGAATCGTCAAGCAAAATCTCTTCGCTGCCCACCTGAATCAACAGCGGCGGGAATCCGTGGAAATCTGCAAAAATTGGCGAGACCAGCGGATTTGTCAAATTAGATTCGTCGGTATAACATAACGCCCATTCGCGCAAAACATCTGTCTGCAGCAATGCTTCGACTTTGGCTTTGGTGATGTGTGACTGATTTTTCAGGGACAGATCTACCCAGGGTGACAGGCACAGGACCGCAGCGGGGAGTGATACGTTTTTATCTTTCAACGCAAGCACGGTTGCCACGGTTAATCCGCCTCCAGCAGAATCTCCGGCGATAATGATGTTTGCGGATGAAGTTCCCTGGGCCAATAACCATTGATAAATTTTCAGCGCGTCATCCAACGCGGCTGGGAATGGATTCTCCGGTGCAAGACGGTACTCTGGAATCAGCACTTTCACGCCAGTGGCATTTGCCAGCAAGCCGCACAGCATGCGATGATCTTCGATGCACCCGGTTACATATCCGCCGCCATGCAAATATAAAATGACTTTCTCGTGGCTGGCGCCTGCAGGCACAAGCCATTCGGAATGAATTTCATCTATGTTAATTTTTTCGGCGAGCATGGTCTTTGGGATCCCACCCATAAATTTGGAATTTTTAACGCCATTGATCCGATGCTCTGTAATGGAGAATTTTTGATTTTTAAATGTTATGCGCAACACGGTGCGCCAGAAACGGCTTCGTAAACTGATTGACATATGTACTCTCTTTAAAAAAACTTCCGAAGCCCTTAGACTTCGGAAGTTTGAACTACATCCCTTAGAATGTTTCGACTCCGTTTTCACGAGCGACTTCATCCAGCGTGATCTCGACATCATCAATGAAATGGTCTAGTTCATTCACGCGTTTTGCAAACCCCGCGCCAAGCAAGCCTAATTCGCCAGCTGCAGTTTCCCAAAATTTTAAGTGATCGCCATCCAACACGTCTGCGGCCAATGTCCATGTGTGGAAGAGCGGCCAGAGCGCGGCCAGTGGAATTGCGCCTTCGAGCATGGCATCAATGGCTTTCTCGTAATAGTTTATGCGGGCGATACTGATTCGAATATCCACTTTCGTATTTTCACAGGCGAGTTTGAAAGCATATTCCCAATCTGGGATCCAGCTTTTTATTTTATCTGCATTCAGATGATTTGCGCCGATCAGACCGAAGGCGGCTGAGGTCAGTTCTGGTTTGTTTGCGGCTTCGGCGCGTGCAGGAAATTCAAGCAGGAACCTGCGCTCCTGAATGGGCGGACCGCTCAATTCCGCAACTGCATTGACTGCATGAAAAAGTGACTTCATGTATTTTCTAATATCTTTTGGCCCAGCCGATTGTATTTCGGTTAGGTCTGTCCAGATCTGGCGGCCGTGTGAAAGCATTTTGCGGCAGCGTTGCAGCATGAGCGGCGGTTGTTCAAAATCAAAACCTGCGCGCAGGCTGGCTTGTACGAAGTCGAAGAACTTCTCGCGTTCATATAACAATATTGGATCATACATTTCGTAGCCGAGCCAGGGGTCACTGCGTAGTTCGCGTGGCGACTTGAATTCATCTTTTGCGCGGCGGCTGATGTCGAGGTGAAAATCTGGAGTGAGTTTTACGAATTCGCGTGCGCGCGGAGGTTTGTTCTTATGGACAAAGACGATGTCAATATCTGCTGTGCCGCCGAGCATCGGGTCAATGTTGAGCAGTGAGCCTGTCAGATATGCGGCGATAATGTCTGGCTCGTTGTAGGCCCGTTCTTGAGCAGTCTCTTTGGCAATACGGAGAAGTGATTCACGAGTTACGCGCATAAGTGTTTATCCTTTCCGAGTCCAACATCTCCTGATGTTGGTTGTTATGGAAGGCGTCGAAGTCAGGAGACTTTGGTTTCTTTGTCAGAGAGCTAAACTCTGTTGAAACGGAATCAGCCCCAAGGTTTCGCGGATGCGGTTTTCGATCCGCTTGAGGTGCTCGGGGTTGTGAATGATATCCAATTCATTTGAGTCGATCTTCAAAGCAGGCGTTTGGTCAAACGGCTTGCTAAAAAAATCGTCGTACGCTTGATTGAGTTCGTCAATGTATGCGCGTTCCATTTTTCTTTCATATGGCCGATCACGAAATGCTATGCGTGACATCAGGGTATCCGTGTTGGCTTGCAGATACACGAGCAGGTTTGGTTTGGGAATTTTTTCGCCGAGCGCTTCGTGCACTCTGTGATACATGTTCAGTTCATCGCCCTGCAAGTTGATGCCCGCGAAGAGCGCGTCTTTTGCAAAGGTGTAATCGGCAATCAAGTTCTTTCCTTCAGCGAGGATCTTTGGAACATTATTATTTTGTTGATGATAACGGCTGAGTAAAAAAAAGATCTGTGTTTGAAATGCGTACCGTGCGCGGTCTGCATAAAAATCAGAGAGAAAAGGATTTTCCTCAAATATCTCAAGCAGAACATCTGCTTCAAATGTATTTTGTAGAAGGCGGGCAAGGGTGGTCTTGCCGACGCCGATAACCCCTTCGATGGCTATGTACATGAACGAATACTCCCTGAGCAAGTTGAAGCAAGGATACCATAAGTTAAGGATGAAAGATGAAGACGAAAAAGTAGAAGATTGTATAATGGGAGGATGCCTAGAATTTGTATTGTTCCACATGTTGAAGGAACGGGCGGCATGGCCTCATTCCGTTTGAAGTTTGAACAGGGACTTCGTGCACGAAATGTGGATGTGACGCATGATCTGTCTGTAAAATCGGATGCTGTTTTGGTCATTGCGGGGACCCGCAACCTGCTCCCGTTACGAAAAGCTCGTCAGCGTGGACAGCGCATCGTGCAGCGCCTCGACGGCATTAACTGGGTTCAGCGTGTCCGTTGGACAGGCCCGCGCTATCACATCCGCGCAGAGTATGGCAACGCGCTGCTGGCGTTGATCCGCGCCCGTTTTGCTGACCGTGTAATCTATCAGAGTCAGTTCATTCGCAAATGGTGGGAGGATTGGTATGGTGCGGCAAAAGTTCCTGCCTCAGTCATCATCAACGGCGTGGATCTGCAAACTTATACACCCAATGGCGAACATGACCGTCCCACAGATCGCTTTCGATTGCTGCTGTTGGAAGGAAGCCTGGCGGGCGGTTTGAATTCTGGCCTGTTCCATGCCGTATCACTGGCTAAAAAACTTTCTGCAAAATTTCCAATGGAAGTGATGGTGGCTGGCAGAGTAGACGAGGCCACTCAGCTCAAATTGCAAAGCAAAGTTTCAGTAAAGCTCCTTGGCACAATTCCGCGAGATAAAATTCCGCATCTGATTCGCTCATCGCATCTCATGTATTCCGCGGAGGTCAACCCGCCTTGCCCGAATTCTGTCATCGAAGCGCTGGCTTGTGGACTGCCTGTCATCGGATTTGACAGCGGCTCGATCAAAGAGTTGGTGACGGGGGATGCGGGCCGCATTGTTCCTTATGGTGGTGATCCGTGGAAGTTGGGAACTCCCGATATTTCTGCGCTGGCTGAATCAGCGGTGGATGTGCTGACGAAACAAGATCAGTTTCGGGCGGCGGCGCGGCAGCGGGCTGAGTCCGCATTTGGACTCGATCAAATGGTCGAGTCGTATCTCAAAGTCTTACTGGAGGATTAAATCATGGATCAGGAAATTCACGAGTTTTTGTTGAAGCATTTGAGCGGCATCATGAATAACGATATTCCGTCATATCACGAAACAACGGCGGAGGATCTGACGCTTTACGAGTGGTGGGTCACGCCGCATCGTTTGGATGGATTGCCCTTTCACGAATTTATGATGACATCGAATGCGTCGCGCGGCACTGTTTTTGGCGCGCAGGAAAAAGGGGAGAGCCGTTTTGATCTGTCAAATTTATTGATCCAACGCTACGGTGATACAGCGATTGCAAGTTACACGTTGCTCATCAGTACGCTAGTACCCGAAGGAGTGAAAACCGCCGCGCATAATGAAAGCCGTGTGATGGTTAAATTGGGCGGCAAGTGGAAAATTGTGCATGTGCATAAATCCCCCGCGTATGCCGCGCCGCATTTGCAGCCTTGATAAATTAATGAAAAATGAAACACTTCGTTCATTCAACAGTGTTGATATTCTCTGGCTGAGTATTGCATTATTGATTCTGTTGAGTTTGGCTCTGCTGCTGCCGCTCTCTCCGCAGGATTACTGGTGGTATCTGCGGCTCGGTCAGGATGTGGCTCATACAGGTTCCGTTCCAACCATAGATACTTATAGCTTTACTCGGGCAGGCACGCCGTTCTTTTATCAATCATGGCTGGCAGCTTTGATGTTTTGGAAAACATATCAGGCTGGCGGTTTAACGCTGACGTTTTTTCTGCGCGCGGTGGTGATCGCAATCACATATACTTTACTTTGGGGCTTGTTACG
>CAIWRB010000466.1 GCA_903914955.1 uncultured Chloroflexota bacterium
CGCTCTTTTAGCCAGCCAAGGAATTTACTCACCATGCTGCTCCCAGATAATTATGAGACGAGAGTAAAGTAGCATGATAATCCTCTTTTCCCTCCCAAGCCCGGGCGGATGAGCCAAGTAGCCAGCACAAGCCAACACAAGCCAGCACCGGCTGTTAAAACATTCGATGATGTCACTCTGACCATTGTGCATTTGCCAAACTGCGAGAGTTCAATCTTGTTCGTTTGTCTGAGTAAGGTGAGTAAAAATCTTTTCAGCAGTCGATCGAAACCTTTGATCCGGCAGTACATCCAGGAAGAAGTTGTTTTCAAGCGCATAAAATGGGAGCAGATCCTGCTCTTTCATAAGCAGGATGTCGAAGTAAATATATTTCTTGGCCAGCTGGTAGAACAGCAGGTCTTTGAAATGAGTCAGGTGTTCAAATTCGTAGCGGCCCAGTGGATATCCAAATTTTTCATACACCAGCATGGATCGATAACCAGTGGCGCTGAAGAGGGCTAGAATCTCAATACAATCTTCAATGTAATGTGTGTTTCCGAAAACATCACATTCAAACAGGATGGCGGGTTGTCCAACCAGTGTCTGCTTCGATCCGAGGATGACAGCGAAGTCATTTCCATCTGTGTCGACTTTGATCAAATTCGGACTGCTGAATTCCGGGTTCTCGGCCAGCAGATCGTCCACCGTGATTGTCTGCAATTCTATGCCATTTGTATTTTTATAGAACGAAGCCGTGCCAAATTTTTCCACTATTCTATATTTTTCTCTTGCATTATAAGATGAGCAGACCAGGTTAAGGATTTTGACGGTAGGCAAATTCCAGTTCTCATGCAGATAGCGGTTGAACGTAGGGTCGGGCTCAATTGCCAGAAATCGATCCTGTTCTCCTCGGTATAAAGCCGCAATCGTATCGCCAATGTTTGCGCCGACATCCACACACTTGAGTGAACCATATTTGTCGTGCAGATAGGTACTCAACCTTCCCGGCAGGCTGTCATAAAGAGGCAGCAATTTCAAGTAAGTGGACAGCTCGTGAGACAGAGGCAGCCGAAGAGTACGGCCGTGAGCGGTTATCGAAGCAGAAGGATCGTTGAATCTCCGAACGAGCAACCGGCGCATGCGATCCCACAGAAGATGGGATATCCCATCTGTGCATAACGTTTTTCGCAAAATAAAATCCGTGATACCCATTTGTGCGACCATGCTCCATTTACAATTATTTATGCCATCTGGAAGTAGGAGGGAAGAGCCACTTGATTTATCCAACTTAAACATTATAGTATATGGAAAGTAAGTTTCGCCAAAAATATCGCCAAAATGAGGAGCCGAGTATGAGAACGAAGAGAGCTTTTATTTTGTTTTTGTTTGGGGTGGTACTCTGTGCTATGGCTGTTACTATGCTTATACAGCCGGTGATGGCTCAGACCTGCGATCCTGCTCAGTACCCGAATGGATGCCCGCCTCCACCGGAACAGCCTACTGAAAAACAGCCAAAAAAGAGGCCCACCAAAGTGCCTATAATTATTCCTAAAAAAACATCCACACCAACCGTGACCTATACGCTAACGGTCACATCTACTTTTACTCCCACTCCCACTTTCACATCGACACCCAACCCATCAACGACGGCCCTTCCAATTGCAGGTAGTGGGGCAGGATCAAATAATCCCAACAGCGAATTACCAGCGGTACAAGATCCCGATCAGGGCTCTTCACCATTTAGTTTCCCCGGTTCGCTCGGGATGATCATCGCGGTCTTGATCATCGTGGTTTGTCTCATTGGGGGCTTATTCCTTGCTAGAAGGAGAAGGCTGATTGGAAGCAGCGGCGAATCGGAACTCCTTCCTTATATGGAGAGGGGTGGCAGTGAGAACGCAACAATCACAGTGCCGGGTTTCGGCTATCTTGGCAATGAGAACGCAACGATCACATCGCCAAGTTTTGATGATCTTGGCAATGAGAACTTCACAATCACAGTTAAGGATTCCGGTGATATTTCACCGGATGCCATCCGCAATGTTCGCGAGGCTGCCAGCGATCCCGGCGGCATTCAGCTTGATGCCAACCCTGGCGGTGCTCAGAAACCTCCAACTCATAACATAGGCGATAAATCTGGCGGTGGTACTTTATAAAACCTGTAACGAGACAGCAGCAATAATTACCGGCTGTTCTTCTGAAACATTAAAAGAGAAACATCTTGAACTTTGACCTGCAAGGGAATCTACGAACCTCCTTCAAATACTGGCGAAGACAACTCGCTTTTATTTCCGCCGAGGAAACGTTGCGGCAGGTGATGAATTGCCTGGAGGCAAAGAAGCCGGGCGCCTACCTGCGCTTTGGGCGGGCAGAAATTGACGCCGCGCTGGGCACCCAAGGCCCAGCTTTAAAACTGCCCGATGCGCTTATTTTAGAAATTCGCAAATCCTTCCTGCTTTCAGGTGAAAATATTTTCAAGGCTCTGCACGTTGAATGCCCTGCATTGAATCTTCCGTTTATCGCTCGTGCATCCGGTATTTCCAATCGTGAAGCGATAAACCGCCTGAGCGCAGTCGGACCCTGTTTTCTCGAACTGCCCGTTTATTCGTATATTGCCTTTTCCCATAACGTTCTTCAATTAGATTTACTTGAACAGTTCTTCGAATCGATCAAAGCCTGCCGTCCGATCCTGGTATTCAGGGAGGGAGATATCGCGGGGCTGGCTCTCGAAAAACTCGATCCCTTTCTTTCAATTACAGCAGCGAGAGAGGATATTTATAAAAATATCCTCTCTCTGGAAGAGAAAGTCTGGAAGGCTGTTTCGGTGACAAATGAATTCCCGCTTGTTATATTAGCTCTTGGGATGACCGGACGCTTGCTGGTCAGGAGGCTGATAAAACGCGGATTTCCCGGCTTTCTACTAGATCTTGATAATCTGCATGAAATTCCATTTGAGGCAAAGCGGAGTTTATACAAGTTGTGGTTGACGCCTCGACAGGGACAAACACTCCACATGCAAAGGCCGGCACCCGACTCTTCTTCCGCTGGAAAACTTCCAGTACGGTGGGAGGGTCCTTTTCTGGGACATTATTCTTTCTCGATCATCAACCGTGAGCTATGTTCCCGTCTAAGTTTGAACGACAGAATTGAACTATCCATCCGACCTAGCGATACGCCTTTTTCAACTGACTCGTTTGACCCAGGCGTTACAGCAAGATTCAATTCGATCATTGAACGGGTGGGCAGGCCTCTCAACCGGGCAGTGGAAATCCACATTAGCAACCATGTTCAACATCCTTATCAGCCTCCATTGGAAGGCCGTTGGGTTATCATACAGCCTTGGGATTATATGAGTCTGCCCGTCCGCTGGGTGGATTGGATCCGTACCCAAATCGATGAAGTATGGGTGCCAAGTAATTTTGTCCGTAATGCCTTTCTTGAGGGAGGAATTCCACCAGAGCGTGTGGCGGTTGTGGCCAATGGCGTGAACGTGCGCTTGTATCGACCGAACGCACGAAAAGTAAAATTCCGCACAAAAAAATCTTTTAAATTTTTATTTGTAGGCGGACCTTTTTGGCGCAAGGGATTTGATATTTTACTGGGAGCTTACGGAAAAGCCTTTAGTGCGAAGGAAGATGTCAGCCTGATCGTCAAGAGTGTCCCGCAGTTCTGGACAAGTGCTGGAACAAAACAGCTTGCTGAATTCCGTTCGCACGCCGAGGCTCCCGAAATTGTTAGCATCATCGAGCCGTTGGATCAAGAGCTCATGGCCGGTCTTTATGCCACCTGTGATTGTTTGGTCCATCCCTACCGCGCCGAGGGATTTGCAATCTGTGTTGCTGAAGCGATGGCAAGCGGTCTACCTGTGATCGTAACTGGCATGGGAGGTACAACGGATTTTTGTAATTCAGAGACGGCATTTCTCATCCCAGCTGGACTGCGTCAGATGAATATAAAGGAATTGGAAAACGAGCCGACACTCGATTACCCCACTTACGCAGAACCCGAACTGGATGGGTTGATAGATTGGATGCGGTACGTTTACGAACATTCTCAGGAATCCAAAGCAATAGCTATAAAGGGGATGAATAAGATCAGGGCCGAATTCACCTGGAATTATGCAGCGGAAATTGCCATACAAAGATTGATCGCGCTTGAAGGAAAGCCCATCCAGCGAATGATAAGAAAATGAACCAGTGTCCTTCCCGGCTGATTCAATTTTCCCACATGGCCTAAAGTTTCAATTAGATATTAAAGGGAAATAAAACTTGCTTTATCCAGTTTTTGCAGTATAGTATCCCGCAATAGGAATCGCGAAGGATCGTAATGATAAAGGGAGCAGGCCATGAGGAAGAAGACAGTTAATACTCGACTTTTGCAGCCCTTAAAACCGAAGCTTCAAGCGACTGTGTGCCGCCCAATTGGGCACAATTTTTCTAGCCTGGGCAACACTCAATTGTCCCATACACCGCATTTTTGCGAGTAAGGTA
>CAIWRB010000467.1 GCA_903914955.1 uncultured Chloroflexota bacterium
AGCCAGAACAGCGATGCCGGTCTGTTATTTGTCTCGTTTAAGTCTGACAAATTAACCAATGAAATGGTCATTCCACAATAATCGTATAGCGTTTCTGCCCCGTTTGACCCGGGCTGTTGGTGCCTGTGCACAATGCTTCCAGCACAAAGGTAAATGTTCCTGCTTCCGTTGGAGTTCCCATAATCCGCACTGCATTTTCACCCGGCACCCGTTCGAGGGATAATCCCTCCGGCAGGCTTCCTTCAATGATATTGAACTTGCCCACAAAAGTTTCCACGTTTTGCACCATGACCTGAATTTCATACGGAGTATCTTTTTGCGCATTCGGCAGATCGGTTGGCTCGAACTTAAGCAATCGATCGTCAAGATTTGGAGATGGTTCCGAGGTTATCGCAGGGGTTACATTGGAGAAGAATCCACAGGACATCCCTGCGATCAAGCCCATCAACAATACCAATATAATGAGACGATCTGTTCGCATTATCTCTCCTTTTCGGTTTTCATTGACCGCTATTGACCAACTCAGCGCGAGGATGCGGAAAAATTGTCAAACAGGATATCCACGCCAGGGGTGTCATACGCCGAGGCGATCAGCCCGACATCGCCGCTTGTAAAAGACGAGTCAGAAGCGCTGGCTGCAAGTTGATCGTTTACAAGCAGTTTCAGGCTGTCGCCGATGCATTCCGCCCGGATATGATTGCTCGCCGAGCCCAGGTTAATTGCATTGCTTGGCTCCCATACATCCGAGGATAAATTCGACCAAGCACCATTCTTTTTCATGGAGATCACCATCAGTCCGTCACTGCTGATCATGAAACGATAATAATTATTCTCGTCCTGATAACGGCATATCACGCCAAATCCGTTTTTATCCGGTCCCCCAACTTTGGCAGCGTCCACTTCGACAATTACTTCTCCTGCAAAATTTTTGTTGGGATTCGCCATCAACGCCCATTTGGTTTTATTCACCTGGATTCGATAATTGCCGTTCTCATAGTCTCTGACATAATCAGCGGTCCGCTCCCGATTCCATCCGCTTGCTGGATTGGAAAAATCATCAAAAAACGGCGGGGAATTCGGGTCAAAGCCGGGGCCTGCGATGGGTCCCGATGAAATGGGTGTCTCTGTCGCAGGCTGCGGCAGAACCGGCAAAGGCTGCGTTGCGATAACAGGCTGCGGGACAACCGTATTGTTAGGAAGTGGTTCGTTCTGATTGAAGAAAAATATCATGATTGCCACGGCAGCACAACCTACAAGCGCCAACCCGGCCAATCCGCCACCAATCCATAACCATTTGAAAGAACTCGAATGCGTTTCAACTGGAGCCGCTAAAACAGGAGGCTGGATGATGTTAAACGGCATATCCTCCACCCAATTCTGACCATCATACCGATACCACTTGCCACTGCTCACACCGATCTGCCATAGGTCTCCCCTAACATCGGTCACAGTCATTTCATTGACGCGCTTTTCAAAATTATCCGCGCTTAGACGACCCTGATCAAATTGTTCCTTCAATTCGGTATAGACACGCCAGGTTTCCTTGAAATCCATAATGACTCCTTGATCTCATGCTCATTCTTTCGACAGTTATTGGCAATCCGCAATTATTTCAATTTCTCCGGCGGAGGCGGCTTCCGGGTGTCTTTCCTTGAATTTAACGTTTCGGGTGGCGGCGGTTTTGCAGCAGGCGGGCGGAGTAGTTGCCGAGTAACCGACGCTGCCCGCCTTCGGGAAAAGACAATAACCAAACCGATCAGCAAGACCCCTGCCCCACATACACCCAAAGATCCAAGCCCAAATATCCAGTTCGTATTGATAACGGGATTTACGATCGGCTCAACTTTGAGTGGCGGCGTTGATGGTGCTTCCCCTTCCCACCAACTGTTAATTTGATCGCCTGCCACTTGTATTGGATTGCCAATCTCATAGCCCGGGACAACAATGACTGCGGATCCGGCAGGCACGTTCACCTGGGATCCAGTAATTGATTCACGCACTTGCGCCCAATCTGACAGCACCAGCACCCCGGTCACGCCGTTGAAACCGATGTCAACCACCAGCTCGGTGTGATCACCAACTGTTATTTCCGCGGACGGGGTGATGATCTGCGAGGGTAGCAGCCGCGCAAGCGTGACCGGGATGGTTTGCGGACTGCCATTCCGCTCAATTCCGAGTTCCACCTGGATTCCCCCAGCATTCTGACTAGTCAATGTGCCCAGCGTATGCTCTGCATCTACAGCGACGCCCGACACACTCACCACTTTGTCTCCAATGGCCAGCCCGGCCTGCTCAGCGGGCGAAGTACTCTGGATCATGGAGATAACCGCCCCATCTGCGCCATCCTGCGCCAGCACTCCCAGGTACCCAGGGTTGTTCGCATCGGGTAAGGGCTTGGCCAGGGAGATCAATGCAAGTTGATTCCTGATTCCCGGTTCATAGATGAAATCGCCGCCGCCGTTAATCGTGCCGCGGATCGAACCAAGTTCCGATCCACCGGTTGCGTACTTACGCCAGTCAGTGCCCAGGATCGCAGCATCCGAGATGTGTATTGACGTAGCCGTGGAATTCATCTTAAATTGCGTTACGCACCCCGCGGATGAACATTCTGTGCTCAGTGTGCCATAGTCGTGGTCCTTCAAATCGTCTGGGATCTTAGCCAGCGTGGCGGCATTGGCGCCTCCGTTAATAGAGCCATCATCCGGACCGTGCCCCATTTTGTCGATCACTCCCTTGAGAACTTGTTTATTGTGTAGAAGGGTGAATTCATTGCTCATGTCGAACTTTTTATTCAACTGCGCAGGTATGGGTATGGCTTGCCCCCGGTTATTGATCGCATAAAAGTGATTGTTCATATCACGGGCGAGGATCACGGAATCCTGGTTCAACACAGCCTTGGTCGCGTCGCTCAAAGTCGGCGATCTAGCGATGAAGTCCCGCGCCTCCTGGGTAAGTTCAACTGCGTTGACCGGTACAGAAACGCCCGTCGGAATTTCCACAAGCCCAAGGTATGCCTGAAAAACCGCAGCGTCGAAAGTAACTGACCAGCTGCCGGGTTTATCAAAAATTTCCGCGCTGCTGACACCCTTCCCAGTGCCGTCTGCATACAAATTTCCTTCCCAATAAATTGATACAGTGCCAGCGCTCGAACCGGGGGCGTTTACAAGTAGTGTGCCGCTAATTTTACCGCCATCACCACCTTCAAAATAACCGCTCTGATCCCCAACGGCGCGGTAATTAAGTATGGACCCATCCCCCGTAACCTCGGTCGCCTCAAACTCAAAGTGTCCGCCGATTGCCCCACCTGAAGGATTAAATTCAAAAGTAAAAGGAGAGATATCACAGCCTACATCACCGCACATTTGACCCACCGCGGTAATGGGGTTCCCGTTTTGTTGTTTGAGTGGACCAGACCTGTTTTCAGTGAGCGTATCTTGCAGGGTTTGAGCCTTGGCGGGCGGTGTCATCAGCGCCATGAAGATAAGGAAGCTAATTATCAACCATAACAAACGTGGTGTTTTCATGTTTTTCTCCGACTTATAAGGCAAAAACCATTCGGCAAATTTTGATTGGATAAGGATCAGGATTCAGCCAGTCATATCAATTCAATGGCTTTTTGCTTCTTTCAAAGCGCGTTCCATCTAATTGTTTACTTTGAGATGTTTTGCCTATCGCCGCGAAAGCCGAGAGGTATATCTGAATAAAGTGCGATTATATAAAGCCATTATACGCCCCAAACAGGATTGTTCTAAACATGTTTATTCCAAAAGTAGTGGAAGCAGCGGGGTCAAACAGTTTGGAAGCGGGGCTCATCTGAATCTGTGTCGAGAGGTGGTGGCTTGAATTATTCCGTATAATATTTGAATTTGAAGATAGTTTTGAGGCAAACCGTCTCAATATTGTAACCATGTCAGATATTTAGGAAAATGATTATCTTGGAAACAACCAGCCAGATATATGGACATTATGGGATACAGGCGCGTTAGAGTTGGCACAAGTGAAGTATGAGGGTGCAGAGTTTGAAAGGATTCGTACTCACTATATTGAGATCCATAGCCAGCTCAAAACCGAACCTGTGGGCACAAGGCGTAGTCATTTAGTCACCGAGGCTTTCGCCCTGCGCAAGCTTTCTGACAAACTCTATGAGCCTACCTTTGCAAACAGTTATAATCGCCGTTGACAAGTTGAGGTAAATAGAACTTCACTTCTATACTATTGAAACTAATTTAGGAAGTAAATTCCATGCCTATCTTTGTTAATATGGAATGTGCACATTGCACGAAACCCAATCACTTTGACCTTGGAAAACTGCGCAAGGAAGACGGCATCTTCGAGAAAAGGAAGATACTGACTCGTAAACATTCAATGGCCAACAGAGCTTCGCGGAACTTTGGATGTGGCGTGTTTTTGATACTGATCGCGGCGTTGGACATATTAATTTACAGGATATCAAAATGACCCGAAAAAGAAAAAATCAAATGCTTTCTGAAGACCCATTTCTAAACCAGCACTTCAATGAAATGCAGCGTAAATCTGCCGCTGAAGGCAAGGAGATTATTCGCGACTACAGCCCTCACCCCGAAGGTAAAATTTCCGACCGTATTGCCTTTTTGATGCAACCTGTTTTGGAAAAGGAAAATTCCAACGGAAACGATTTTGCAAAAACGATCATGGGGTTTACTTGTATGGCTTGGAATGCTTCCCTGCTAAAAACAAGTGAACGCCAGAAGTCGATTGACGATTTGCTGAATATGCTTAACCCCATTGCAAATGACCTGATGGGCAGGGTCTTGATCCAGGACTTAATCAACGATCTTATAATGCGCAAGATAAAATATTTCCCAAACGACAGGCGCTTTATTACCAGCTACAAGGCGGCTTTGATAAACGGTAGGCTTCAAATATCCATAGCCAGTGTTGAGATGGATGAACAGACTTAACTTATGCTCACATTGAACGTCAACGAAATGGGCGGGCGAACTCCATAAAATATGGCAGTCCGAAGCTCGAAGAGAAGCAGCGTACCGCAGATTTGCTGGATGATGCGGTTATGAATTAGGAAATCGATTCATTCTTGTGCTTTCATGCTAAAATGACTCTAGTCGCATTTCGAAGGCTATGACAGGATCTCAAACCAATACCAAAATAAGAAATGATAAAAGATGATACAAAAAACTACCACCCAATTTCGTTTTGAAGCAGGTTCCTATGGTGCGCCTGGAGGATTTATCCCCTCCATCGCTTGCCTAAAGCAAACAACAGGAAATAAATGGGAATATTATTATGTTATTGTGAACCCTAAAAAACTTCAGAGCAAAGAGCCACCCGCCATTTTCCTGGCGGAAAAAGACTTACAAGACGCCTTTCAAAAAAGGCAACAATCTGGCACTGATAATGCAGTAGGTGAATACCTTCGGGATAAAGGCTATATTAATGTAACAGGCTTCAAAGTGGCATGAAGCTAAACGAGAAAATAAATAACCCTAGATAGGGCTGTGGAGTTGAATATGTATTTGATCCCTTTTGACCAATTGTTCCCGGAAGTCGGACTTAAGGAAACCCGTTCGCTGATCTTGATCGGACTGCCTGGCAGCCGCTACGACATGTACGAATCTTATTGTCCCGACCCGAAGTGCGACTGCCAGCGAGTGATGCTCAATATTGTCTCGCGCAGCGAGCAGAAACAGGTGGCGACAATCAGCTACGGTTTTGATCGTTCAGCAAAAAGCGCCGGACCTTTTCTGGATGTGTTCAACCAACAAAGTCCGTATGCCGAGAAAATTCTGGCGGTCATCGCCGAACACCTGGAAGCGGATCACGCATACGTGCAGCGTCTGAAAGCGCACTACGCCCTGATCAAAGCCGCCGCCGCGGATCCAAGTCACCCGGTCCAGCAGCAGCTGGCTAAATGGAAGGATGAAGAGCAAACGTTACTTGCAACGGATAAGAATTTAGCTGAAATTCGGAAAGCACGCGCCATGCTTTCTGAACTTGAATCAGCAATTCCTGCCCTTGAACGCAAAAACGGGCAGGCTGCGGGCAAGAAACCACGCCATAGATCTCGCGGGGGAAAAAGCAAAAAAAATGAACTGGATGCATAGTTTTATCCACACCAAAAACAGTGTCCAGTTACCCAGTCCCACCCACCAAACCGTACAGCAAGAAAGGAGAATCAAGTGAGCAAACCCATCCAGATCAGACTGTTATCGGAACAAGAGACTGCAAAACTGATGAACACTGTCAGGTTCAACTTTCTGAGTCCGACACGCTGCATAATTTGTGGGAACACAAGCGACTTCGAAAGACAGGTCTTCTGGATAGGAGGTGTGCCGAAAGCTGAACAAAACTCGGATAGCATTCACGAATTGATTGCGTATCATCTGAAGAAAAGCCATGGCGTGGAAAGCGTCTTCTTCAAGGCCCAACATAATAAATTCTACGTCGACAGCGCCAAATGCAAACGGTGTGCCTCGACCATGATCGAGTTCGATATTGAGTTTTCAGATGAAGTGCTGACAGAAATTTCACAACTAACCGGAAGACCTATAGAAAAGCTGAAAGGCGAAATGGAAGCACTTGTTGAGAAAGTTGGAAGTCATCCGATCAGCAAGGATTCGAATTTCCAATTCAAAAAAGACAATGGCGAAACAATCACATGACGATCATTGAAATTGTAATTTCGGGATTTATTCTGCTGGAGCTGTCAAATGTAGTGATGTTGTATTTTGCTCCTGGCTCAAAAAATGCAAATGCGGTTGGCGTTTTTAGCGCATGGGAAAAATCAAAGCAAGATCCTGAGATCCATGAGTTTGTCAAATATCTTGTTTATTGGGTTGCTGGAACGAAACTGATCTTCCTTTTACCAAATGTTTCGTAAAGCAGCTTCCTGCTTTAGCAGTGGAAATTTAAGGAACGGTTTTGCTTGTTGTATACTAAACATAGAAGCTCTCGGACTAGAGAGCCTGGGCTTTGCCCTGGAAGC
>CAIWRB010000468.1 GCA_903914955.1 uncultured Chloroflexota bacterium
CTTACGTTTTCAGACCTTTGAAAAAACGTAATTCCTGACCGCGTGAGGTATACATCCTCCTTAAAATCCCCGCCCATGAATTGGGCATCATGGGCAGGGACAAAATTTAGAAGCTATGGATTTTTTATCAACGAGTACAATCAAACAGAAAACCATGCCCCCAAATTTTTTTCACCATCTGCACCCGCCAACCATCCCTTCAGCCCAAGCGCGCTGGCGTTACACCCTGGGCGCAGGCGGCATCGCAATTTTTCTCATGCTGGTATTGGTTGTCACTGGCACCTTGGAAATGTTTTATTACATCCCCACCCCCGCCGAAGCCGCTCTTTCAATTCAAACCATTACCTATCTTGTTCCATTCGGCGGGTTGATCCGCAACATACATTTTTGGTCTGCACAGTTATTAATTGTAGTCAGTATAGTGCATCTTATCCGTATAATTTTCACAGGCGCGTATATTCCTCCGAGACGGTTCAATTATCTGCTTGGGCTCGCGTTATTTGTATCATCCATTCTCTTAAATTTCACAGGCTACATCCTCCGTTGGGATACAGGCATACAGTGGGCATTGATCGTCGGCACGAACTTAATAAAAACAATCCCGTTTTTTGGAAATAATCTCTACCTGATTTTGATCGGTGGTACCGAACCAGGGTCATCCACGCTGATTCGTTTTTATGCATGGCATATTTTCGGATTAATGATCGTAAGCGCCATTTTGATCGGATGGCATGCTTTCCGAGTCCGCCGCGATGGAGGCATCGCTCTTCCGCCCCCAAGCCTACGTACTGATCCCAACCGGATATCACGCTTTGAGTTGGTGCGCCGCGAAACTTTGGCGATGATATTAATTTTCGCATCCTTACTTATCCTATCGATATTTTCTCCCGCTCCAATTGCACCTCCCATCAGCTTTTCCGTTTTGCAATCCATTCCCGAAACCGCTTCTGCCCCGTGGTTCTTTCTATGGGTTCAACAAATGCTTAAATGGGGTGACCCGTTCCTATGGGGTGTAGTAGTTCCAGTATTGGTTTTATTAATTCTCGTTTTGATACCCTATATTTTTCCAAAACCACTTGAAAGCGAACTTGGACGCTGGTTTCCGAAATCCAATTATTTTGCACAGATCGTGCTCTGCGTGATCGTGTTTATCGTTCTTATCCTCACCTTAATTGCCAATGTCCACTAACCGACTCTCGAATTTCAACTTTCGACTTGTCCTTGCCGCTGGTATTCTTTTATTTTCACTGGCTCTGGCATGGTGGATTAATTCCAGTCAACCAAAACCAGTTGAGTTGATTCCCACCCTAACCAATCAGGCTGAATATTGCCTCACGTGCCATGAAAATTTGCCAGAGATCAGTTCTTCACATCCAGTTAAAACCTTTGGCTGTGTAAGTTGTCATGGCGGCGAACGCCTTGCCCTTAACGCAGATCTGGCACATAGCAGCATGCGCGGCGGAAAGAATCCATCCGACCTGTCAGTGGTGGAAATTTCATGCGGCGGGAGTAACTGCCACTCAGGCAGCGAAGCGCAAGACCGCAACCACATCCAGCGAGTAATGACCAGCGTCCAATCCACATACGCAGGCGCGATTGCTAGCATCCGCTTTACATTCGGCGCACAAAAAGATTTGACCGCTCATTTAGGAATCAGCTCAGTGACTGATGACCAGACCAAAACGAGAATCACATCGCTTTCTAAATTTAACCTGTCTGGAGAAGTTAACCCATCCATCCAAAAATTTGGAGGGAATTGCCTGACCTGCCACATCAACGCAGTTCCAAGGGAAGGCAAAGTTTATGCACGTCAATCAGGCTGTGCAGCATGTCACTCAACAGCGAAGCATACACTCTCAACTGCTATCTCCTATAATCAATGCAACACATGTCACAATCGCGGCAACTATGATTTGCGGACAATGACATTTATAGAACGAACTGACCAACCGACCAACAGATTGCAAGATTACTATCAACCCATCGCGCAATTTACGAAATGCGAATATACGCTCGATTGCGTAGACTGTCACACCCGCTCGGAAGTTATGGGCGATGGCGATATTCATGCAAATAAAAAAACTATTCAATACATACAATGCAAAACCTGTCACGGTACATCGACTGAGCTTCCGCTTACAAAAAAAATAACCGACCCAAATGATATTGTTTTCCGCCTGTTCTTTATTAACCCCGTGACAAACCTAAAAGTTGGTGACGAGATTCTTGTCACCGAAAAGGGCGAACCACTTTGGAATACAAGCGTATTGCAAGACGGAACTTATCAAATGACCGGCAAGTCCACCAAACAATACTTCACATTCCGCCCTGTGATGGGAAGCAGGTGCACTCAAAATGGGCACGAGCAATCCTCCAAATACTGTCATGAATGTCACTCGGTAAAGAGGTAATCTGATGCCTGATATTTCCCGCCGTGATTTTCTCAAACTAACCCGCGATGGATTGTTATTCATAAGCGGGGCCCTTGCGACTGGCGGATTGCTTCGATTCCTAAGCTTTCAAACGGAACCAATACCGCAAACTGAATTTGACCTTGGGCTTGCTGAAAATTATCTTCTCAATTCACAAACCATTCTCTCGGACATTCCTGCGATTCTGATTCGTACTGAAAGAGGTTTCAGCGCTATTAGTCTGGTCTGCACTCATTTAGGATGCACGGTCGGCGAATCGGCGGATGGTTTTACCTGTCCCTGCCATGGATCACAATTCGATTCGCAAGGATATATTTTACATGGGCCTGCAAATAAAAAGCTTCGATCATTACGGATCGAACAAATATCCAACGGACATATACGCTTATTCACAAATTAATTAAATCAAATTTAATTATGCGAGATTCTCTTTCAAGGTAAATGGAATCGCGACGTCAAAAGTAGGCGGTACTGA
>CAIWRB010000469.1 GCA_903914955.1 uncultured Chloroflexota bacterium
ACACGCCATACACTTGATTTTGGAGCTCTTTGTAAGTCTGAGAAGTTTTTATTGACCAGTTCAGGCGCGGTCTACGGCAAACAGCCAGCGAATATGACCCATATCCCCGAAGAGTACATGGGCGCTCCCGATCCACTTGACCCGAAGTCAGCCTATGGAATTGGCAAGCGGACCGTCGAGCAATTATGTGCGTTGTATGCAAAACAATACAATGTACACTCAACCATTGCCCGCTGTTTTGCCTTCGTTGGACCCTATCTGCCCCTTGACACGCATTTCGCCATCGGCAACTTCATCCGGGATGCCATGAAGGGCGGCCCGATCATCATCAAAGGCGATGGCACGCCGCGCCGTTCCTATTTGTATGCGGCAGACCTGGCAATTTGGCTATGGACAATTCTCATGCGTGGAGAATTGGCGCGCCCATATAATGTTGGGAGCGAAGAGTGTGCCACTATTGCTGAAATAGCTCAATCTGTTTCGAAAATAGCGACCCCAAACGTAAACGTGGAGATTTGTGGAATTCCAAATCCAGCGTTTCCTGTTGAAAAGTATGTTCCTTCAGCAAAACGTGCGCACGAAGAATTGGGCATATATGATAATTTTGTTTTGAATGAAAAGATTCAGCGTGCGATTGATTGGTTTCGTTCGCATTGAGACGTTTGATGAGGGTGTTCTGTGTCTGAATTAATCAAGCAGCAAAAGGACTTGATAGACTCAATGGGCCTGCTTGATGCGATCAGAGGCTGCCGAATTCTGGTAACAGGTGCGGGTGGGTTTGTTGGATTGCATTTGTGTGAGGCTTTATTGGAGTTGGGCGCGGAAGTGCATGCATTATCCCGTAATGCCGAGTCACGTGGGTTGCCTAATGGCATCAAGGCGCACTCTGTAGACTTGCAGAGTTTGAATTCTGTAAAATATTGTTTGTCGCATGTTAAGCCTGAGATCGTTTATCACCTCGCAAGTCTTGTAAACACACGGCAGCATTTGAATTTGGTCTTGCCAACTTTAAAAAATAATCTAGTTGGGAGCGTAAACCTGTTCCTGGTCTTGGCGGAGCTAACTTGTGAAAGACTGGTTGTTGTTGGTTCTTCAGAGGAACCTGCTGCGGGGCGTCTTGGAGCGGTTGCAAACTCACCGTATGCTGCTGCAAAAGAGGCTGAAACGGATTACGCAAGGATGTTTCATAATATATTTTCCTTGCCTGTCGTACTTGCCCGCCCCTTCATGAGTTATGGACCCCGTCAGCCGGTCGAAAAGATAATTCCCTATGTAATTACCGGCCTTCTCACTGGAAATTCTCCTGAGGTTGGCAGCGGCAAACGTTTATGTGATCTTATTTTTGTTCAGGATTTAATAATGGGATTAATTCTTTCTGGATTTAAACAAAATTTGACTGGTCAGGCTATTGACCTTGGTATGGGCATAGGAAATACTATTCAAGACACGGTCAATCTTATTTCTGAATTGATTGACAGCTCTGTGAGGCCGAAATTTGGAGCTATTCCAGATCGTTTGTATGAGGCACCCCAAATCGCGAATGGCGAAGAGACCTTTCGACTTTTGGGATATCGTCCACATTGGTCTTTGCGCGATGGGATAAAATCGACGATCGATTGGTATCGTACCCATCCTGAATTTTATAGAATGAAGAGGTAGATAGTATGACGTGGTTGATCACAGGTGGTTGTGGCTTTATTGGCAGTAATCTGGCTGACCTGCTTATGGGGCAGGGTGAGCAGGTTGTTTTGCTGGATAATTTGAGTCGGGTGGGCTCACAGGATAACCTGCTATGGTTGCGGGAAAGGCATGGCATTGATTGGAGTTTCGTTCAGGCAGATATTCGGGATGCTGGCATCGTGGAAAAAACCGTTAGACAATTTAAACCAAAAGTGATTGCCCATCTTGCTGGCCAGGTCGCGATGACAACCAGTATTCAAAATCCGCGCATGGATTTTGAAATCAACGGTATGGGAACACTGAATGTGTTGGAATCTGTCAGGCTGCATTCCCCAAATACTATCGTGCTTTATTCATCAACTAATAAAGTGTATGGATCACTTGAAGAAATGAATTACCGCGAGGCGGATTTGCGATACGAACTCATTGATCATCCAAACGGATTGAATGAGTCATTGCAATTGGATGGTCACTCCCCCTATGGTTGTTCAAAGTTGACAGGCGATCAATACGTACGTGATTACAGCAGAATGTTCGAGCTGCGAACTGTTGTCTTTCGTCATTCTTCCATGTATGGCGGCAGGCAGTTTGCAACTTATGATCAGGGATGGATTGGCTGGTTCTGTCAAAAGGCTCTGGAAATGCAAGATTCGAAGAGTCTAACATTCACAATTTCAGGAAACGGGAAACAGGTGCGTGATGTGCTGCATGCTCGCGACCTTGTGCAGGTATATCGACAGGCAGTAGCGCATATTGAAACTTCTTCAGGGCAAATTTACAATATTGGCGGAGGGATGGAGAACAGCCTGTCACTTTTGGAATTGTTCAAGATGCTGGAGGTAATTACGGGTTTCCCAATGCGCTTTGAAAGGCTGGATTGGAGACATGGCGATCAAAAGGTCTTTGTAGCAGATGTAAAAAAGGCCAGGAATGATTTTGGCTGGATGCCTGGCGTATCAAAGCAGGATGGTATCCGCGAAATGGTGGAATGGAGCAGGGAGATATTTCATGGGAATTAATGAAAAGATAGCATTGACGATCATGATGCCAGCCTATGGGGAAGCGGAGAATCTTCGGTTGTTGTTACCTGTAATAAAAAAGATAGTTGAGGAATTGGGGGTATCTTCTGAGATTATTGTTTTGGACACGCAGATTCCCTTGGACGACACACAAGGTGTGTGTGTTGAGAATCAAGTCAAATGGCTTCCTCGCGTGGGCGGCAATCGTTACGGCGATGCTGTCCGAACTGGTATGGATGTTAGTATGGGTGAATTTGTCATTACGATGGACTCGGATGGTTCGCACAACCCGCAATTCATTCGTGAATTGTGGAAAAGACGTTTTGAGGCAGATGTGATCATTGCTTCACGCTACATTCCTGGTGGTGTTACAGAGAATCCCTGGCTGTTGGTGGCAATGAGTCGCGTTTTGAATGTTATTTTCAAACTCTTCGTGGGGATTCCGGTGTATGATGTTTCAAACAGTTTCCGTCTTTATCGAGGTGATTTGTTTAGAAAAATTTCCCCAAAATACGCAAATTTTGACATACTTGAAGAGATTCTTGCTATTATTATCTGGGGTAACCCAAATCGTTCAGTTACCATCCTTGAAATTCCGTTTCGATTTGAACAAAGAAAACATGGCAAGCCAAAACGTCATTTGGTTATATTTGGCTTGCAATTCATGACGGCATTATTTAAGCTCCGCTTATTGCGTTCAAAATATCGCGCCTAGTTTTATAATCGAGTTGAATTTCCTATGATATTCTTCCTTCGAAAATTACCTCTAACTCTGTTTGTTGTTGTATTTCTTGTTTCCAGCATGTGGATATTTGGACACAGGCAATTGGGTGGATTCGATATGAGTGCTCTCGTTGACACTGGCTGGCGTATAGCTAATGGGCAAATACCTTATTCGGATTTTCCTTTGACAACACCCGTTGCTTTTTATATTGGAGCAGGTTGGGCGATCCAGCTATTTGGCGCTGAATGGTCATCCTTTGTACTTGCTGCTATTCTCTTTACTGTTTTTTCCTTTCTTTTTCAGGTGTATCTATTAAATTTAATCTTGCCGTGGAAACCCGCTTTGGCTATTTCGTTTATTTCCCACGTATTGTGCTCAGTGGTTATTTCTTACTGGTGGTACAACTCCATTACTATGAATGCAGTATGTTTATTTTTGTCAGCAGCTTATGTTTTTGCAAATATTCCCAATAAACGCATTAGCGACATATCATTGTGGGCTACTTTGACTTTGCTTAGTTTTATGAAGCCAAACATCGCAGGCGGATTGGCAATTTTGGTTTTTATTGCATTATTTGTCTTTTCGCCTTATCGTGACCATAGACGGCTTTATTCAAGGTGAGATGAATATTTGTCAAATAAGTATTTCTCTCCTGATACTTATTTTCTATTGTCTGTATCAAACTTGTTACATAAGTAAT
>CAIWRB010000470.1 GCA_903914955.1 uncultured Chloroflexota bacterium
ATGCGCGATATGAGGCACTAAGTTTTGGCGCATCGCGATCTTGGCTAAACTGCGAGTAGACCAGTGTGTCATTTCTAATCCAACACCTGATGGCTCACTGCATGCCAATTGCTCGATGGATATCAGGAAACTGATGAAAGAGTTGAAAGAAGGGCTTGTCCGCATTTATGGGGATAAGCTGAAAGCCGTCTACTTGTATGGGTCCTATGCGCGCGAGGATTACCGTCAAGGCTCGGACGTAGATGTAATGATTCTATTGAGTGATTACAGGAATTATTGGGAGGAATTGCGAAGGTCAACAGAACTTGCCAGCGATATTTCCCTTGAATACGATATTACGGTCAGCCGTTTGATCATGAAGGAGATTCAATGGAAAGAATCGGATATGCCAGTTCTTCGTAACATTCACAAAGAAGGCGTCCCTGCATGAATGAGTACACTCGCAAGTTGCTAGACAAGGCGATTGACACGATTGAGAGCGCGAACTTCTGCTCGATCACGAGAAAACCGATGTTGCTGCAGGTCGGGCATATTATGCTCTGTTTTATATCGCAGAAGCATTTCTGAACGAGAACGGACTTCAATTCAGCAAGCATGGCGACGTTATTGGTGCGTATGGAAAGGAATTTTCCAAAACAAAACTCCTTGACCAGAAATTCCATCGCTGGTTGATAGAAGGGTTTGACACACGACTGATCGGTGATTATCACGTAGATACAAAAATAGAAATGGACACTAACGCGAATATGATCAATCAAGCGCGGGAATTTTATGAAGCTGCACTCAGATATTTGGAAAAGTAAATTCCCTGTTTTGAAAGGATACAAACCCGAGGCTGTGGGTTTGTATCCTTTCAGAAGATCCTCATGTATTTTTGTGGAATGAAACGAGCCTATCCTTGAGGGGAAAGGGCTATCGTCCGACGAAAATTTCTGGCTAAAATCCTCAAAAAACTGGCGGATGAAGCAAGTAACCAGGGTGGGATTGGTCAGAGGTTGTTGAGTGGATTTTACTCTGGAAAAGAAAATCGCCTCGATGACAGATCACAGAGCGCCAGGTTTCAATCTTGTTTGAGTCTACGGATTCTTCAGTGCGTCATCGTGTTTGTCCACGTTGCTCATTTCAACGGTATCATCGGCGAGACGAACGTATGTCATGCGATAGTTAATGTCAACACGGGCTTCATAAAATCCCTGCGCACCTTTGATCGGTTTGGTTTGCAAGGAAGGATGTCGCGGATTTTCTTCGAGCAATTCCAATGCTTTTTTTAACTTCGTGCGGATTTCAGGAGGCAGGCGCAGATATGCTTTTGTAAAGCCCTTGCTTAATCTAACTTTTGGCATTGCGCTTCGCTTCTTCTTTGTCGAATTCGTTTAGATAGCGGATTGCACTTTCCGCGTTGTCAAATTCGATAAAATTTCCGTTCAGATAATCCTGCCGCGATTCCATTTCCGCTTTTTGCCAGCGTTCCGTCCAGAACCATGCCTGGGTTGGGTCAATCACTTGCGCCTGAGATAGAACAATTTGTCCCTGTTCGTTAATATTAAAAAGCACATCATCCCCTTCTTGAACATTCAGGCGCGCGCGAATTTCGGGCGGCAGGGTAATCTGTCCTCGTCCGCGTAAACGGGTTTTTAAGAAAGATTTAGTCTCGTTCATTATGCACCTCAAAAAGTATGATTTTCTGATTTTCAGATAATCATACCACAAAAGAGGCAAGAACATGATGCGCGTGTTCTGGTACCGGGTGCTGGCTACTTACTCATCCGTCTAGCAGTTTGTCGGAGAGATTGACATTGCCTTGCATGATAAACTTCAAAAATGAGCCGAAAATTGGGCTGGTTAGCCATAACGTGAGAGTGTAGAGATATTTGAAAATGTAACGGGAGTGCTATGCGAGTATGATTGAGTTTGACAACAGAAATCTACTCGCAGGAGACACTCCCGTGCCCAATAGAATAATTCCAATTGAGATAAAAGTCAACGCACTGACCCAGTGTCTGGTGCTGCAAAATGTTGATGCCGTCGCTAAAGAGTTAGAAGTGGGTACCGCCATAATCGGTGGTTGGTAATTGAAGGGGAGGGGGAAATGTAGTAGGATGTGCCCTTGCCATTTTGCCGGACAAGGAAATCCTCCTCTCTTGAATAAACAGCCTTCATATATATTGATCTTGGTCGTGCTCGTACTACTGCTAGAACTTCCCCGCCTCAAAACATTCTGGAAATCGCTCACTAAGAGAAAAGCCTCGGCGAAATCAACAAAACCCCGCGTGCTAAAAGTAAAAACAGAAGATGACTGTCCAAATTGCCAGACAGGGCACACACTTACCATACCGCCACCAGAAACAACTCATATACCATACAGTGAAACCAAGAGTAAGCGAGGCAGGAAAAAGAAGATCTGTACGCACAATTACTTTTGTTCCAATCCTGATTGCTATTATTATCAAGTGAGCGATGAAAGGATCCACGCCCTGATCGGATATGGATCTCATGGAAAGTATGAATGCATCCCCGACCTATTTTGTCAGGAATGCGAAAAGAAATTCACGATACGGAAGCATACGTTGTTGTATCGGCTGAAAACTTTATCGAAGACAATCTTCATGGTGTTGAGTTTGCTGGTGTTGGGGATCGATACCTCAGCATTGCAGGAAGCCATCGGGATCCAGGAAAGTACCCTGCGGACATGGCTGACGCGCAATGGAGCGCAGAGTCGGAAACTGCATGAGCGCTTTTTCAAGGACTTATTACTCGCACACATTCAATTGGATGAGTTGTGGGCGAAATTGAAAGAGAAAGAACAGGCAATCTGGATTTGGACCGTATGCGAAGCAAAAACGAAGATTATTCCAGTGATCCAACTGGGGGCACGCACACAGGAAATGGCGTACTCAGTGGTGCATGAGTTGAAGAGTAGATTGAAGCCAGGCTGCGTGCCGATCTTCAGTTCGGATGGGCTCAAGCATTATTTTTATGCGCTGACAGCACACTTTGGGGAATGGGTGGTAGTGGAAGGGGAGAAGAAACTGGTATGGCTGATCGTAACTTTGTTTCAGTACGCACAGGTGATCAAACAGCAAAGAGGGTATCGGTTAGTGGGAGTGGGAGTGGAGCATCGTATGTTATGGGGTTATGTAGACGAATATCGCTCGCGCCTGAAAGCGAATGGCTTGAGCGGGAATATCAATACATCATTCGTTGAGAGAGCGAACCTGACGATCCGGCAAGGTGTGTCGAAGGTAACGCGGCGCACATGGGGACCAGCTAAGCTGAAATCGGAACTGGAGGATCATATATACTGGTGGTTGGCCTATTATCACTTTGCTCGTCCACACGAGAGCTTGCGGATCACATTGCCTGAACCTTTTCTTAGAAAAGGAAAGCAGAGACCGAGGCAGTATCAGAAGGTAACCCCGGCTATGGCGGCTGGGCTAGTTACTCGGCGCTGGTCAGTGAAAGAGCTGATCAGTTACCCGCTGCCATAAAGATAGGAGGGGGCAAAGATCAATGGGGAGAGCAAGCTTTTCTCTATGGAAGCTTTCATGGACTCTACCCAGCCCTCCCACTGTTTATGCTTTTTAAACAAAAACGCGCTCAAAAGAGCACGTTTTAATTACCAACTACCGATTGTGGCTGTACCCGGTTCCTTGCAAAACATAATTTAGGTCTTGATATAGCATGAGTATCGTGCTATCATATCGGCATGATACAGTCTTTCAAAAATACGGGCACGGAAGATATTTTCAACGGCGAGAATACAAAAGGGGCGCGAAGGATTTGCCCAACTTCTATTTGGAAAATTGCCGCCCGAAAACTTGATCAGATTGATTCTGTCACTGCTCTTTCCGAATTAAGAATTCCTCCAAAGAATAAACTTGAATCCTTATCGGGTGATAGAAAAGGGCAACATAGTATTCGTATCAATGACCAATATCGTATTTGTTTCGTGTGGATAGACTCAGGTCCCGACCAAGTTGAAATTGTTGATTATCAATAGAAACATAAGCAGGAGATAAATTATGGTTCGCGTTCCTACAAATCGGACACCCACTCATCCAGGTGAAATGCTTTTGGAAGAGTTTCTTGACCCAATGGGAATTAGCCAAAGAGACTTGGCTGACAATATTCATGTTCCATATCAGCGCATCAACGAGATTGTCAATGGTCGCAGGGGCATCACTCCAAGCACGGCTCTGCGTTTGGCAAAATTCTTCGATATGTCCGCCGATTTCTGGATGAATTTACAACTGCGTTGGGATTTGTATTTTGCTCAACAAGATGAAAAAACAGTGTTAAATACAATCCATCCTTATTCAGTGTCGGTGTAAATCAAAGGCGAGTCTTCAAAGTTAAAAGCGTGCCAACAAAGCGTGGTGTGTCCTGATAAATCATTGTCTGCTTGCTGGTCGCGAAGCGAGTGCAGATCGGGTAAGGATAGGTTCCTTTTGTCCGTTTTACGGAAGCGAGTATATCTGAAGAGCGCGGCGTGATAGTTCCGCACGCGGGGATTTGTCCAGTAGGATCACCTGGATGATATGCGGGGGTCAGGCAACTGATTGTTCTACCGCGATGCACGCCCCTTGCAAAACAAAAAATGAAACGCTTGAAGACCAATTAAGCGACTGGAAGTAAGCCACGAAATAACAACAACCCGAACAGGGCAGACGATGTGTCTGCCCTGTTCGGGTTCTACTTCATAAACATCTCAAACTAGCCAAATGGACAGGGGGTTATCTCTTGACAGGTTATTTTCTTTGCGATAATATTTTGACATCAAACTATCTGACGTCAAAGGAATTTGATATGCCCACCCATTACTCTGGAACCCGCGCCGAAATGCGCACACTCGACACTTTTATCAAGTTGACCCGCTGTACCAACTCACTCTTTACGCGCCTTACCGAGCGAAACACACTAGGTGTTATTACGCCTTCACAGTTTGCTGTGCTGGAAGCCCTGTTCCATCTGGGTTCAATGACTCAGGGCGAAGTAAGCACAAAGGTGCTCAAGAGTGGCAGCAATATCACGACGGTCATAGATAACCTGGAACGATATGGATTAGTCCGACGCGAACGCGACGCGAAAGACCGAAGAGTGATACATGTCCATTTGACAGAGGCAGGCCAAAGCAAGTTGGATGCGGTGCTTCCAGGTCACATCGCCGCTTTGGTGGAAGAGTTCAGCATACTATCGGCTAGTGAGATGGAAACGCTTGGAAATATTTGCAAGAAACTGGGCAAAGGCAAGGGGACCAAATGAGCATAAAAGGCGCACAGGACGCGATCACAAAAGCCGCGACATCCTGGGCCGGCGTGACCGTTGCACCGCATCGCTTCGGCGGCGTCGAGTATGTGATCGGCAAACGTGAGATCGGGCATATTCACGGAGACCAGATGGTGGATATTCCCTTCCCAAAGAAAGTGCGCGATGAGATCGTTGCCGCAGGCCGCGCACAACCTCATCATATTTTGCCTGAGACGGGCTGGGTGAGTTTTTATTTGCAGCGGCCAGAGGATGTAGAGAAGGCGATCACTCTGCTGCATGAAAGTTATCAGATCGCACAAAAACAAAAATCAAAAACTATAGAGGTAGAAAATGAATGAAACAGTAAATCTTCGTAAATTGTTATGGCCCACACCTCTTGCGATTTTAGGCGCGGCCGTCGTAAATTTGATCTGGTACTACATCGCCAGTGCTTTGTTCCCTGAAAGTGTCGCCGCGGCAAAAGCGGTAGCCAATGAATTTTCCGCTGTGATAGCAACCATCGCATATTGGATCGTCGGCTTGGTATTGTTCGTTGTAGTGGCTAGATTCTCAAAGAAGCCTATTACGCATTACACATGGCTGGCAATTGGCGCATTGATCGTTTCTTTTGCTTTCCCGTTCGGGGCGGCACAAGCCGAACTGCCAAACGGCGCAACTATTGATCTGACCATGATCCTCGTGCTCGAAGTGATGCACATTATCGCGGCGGTCGTGGCATTACCGTTCGTGTTGAAATGGGTTCGACAAAACTAAGTTCATAAAAATAAATCAAAAGGAAACAAATCATGAGCAACAATAAAATCATTGCAGTCACCGGTGCGACCGGACAACAGGGTGGAGTCGTGGCAAGAAAACTTTTGGCAGAAGGCTGGCAGGTCCGCGCGTTGACACGTGATGTCAACAAACCTGCGGCGCGCGAATTGAAATCATTTGGCGCGGAGATCGTCGCAGGCGATCTTGATAATCGTGCAGAGCTTGACGCCGCATTCAAGGGCGCTTATGGCGTCTTTAGCGTACAAAATACCTGGCTGCCCAATGTAGGTTTTGAGGGTGAGATCAAACAGGGTAAAAGCGTAGCCGATGCTGCCAAAGCTGCTGGCGTTCACCATCTTGTGTATTCTTCCGTAGGCTCCGCGCATCGCGGCATGGGGCAGAAGCATTTCGAAAGCAAGTGGATCATTGAACAATACATCCAATCACTTGGCATTCCGTTCACCATCCTGCGCCCGGTGGCTTTTATGGAAAACAATAACTGGAGCCGCGCTTATATCTTGAGCGGAACTTATACTGGCATGGGTTTACGCCCTGAAAAAGGATTTCAAGCCATCGCCGCTGAGGACATTGGTGTATTCGTCACGATTGTATTGACAGAACCAAAAACGTATCTCGGGCGGACCTTGGAATTGGCTGGCGACGAATTGACAGAATCCCAAACTGCGGAAGTATTTGCCAAAGTCATCGGGCGCTCTGTCACCTTGGCTGCTCCCGCTGGGAATGGAGGCCGCGCTTCTGAAGAAGAGATGGCCGCCATGTTCAACTTCTTCAACGGCGAAGGCTACGATGCGGATATTTCTGCGCTGCGCAAGATTCACCCAGGACTGCTCAATTTCGAGCAATGGCTCCGCAAGAACGGCTGGGAGAATCAACAGCCCATTCCGTTCACCGAAAAATCGGCTTGGGGCAGCTAGATAAGTTTGTCGTCATTGTGTGGATTATTACCTCCTGCAATGACGACAATTTTTTTATTGAAAGAGGTATCGTCCTGTGTCGAATTCTGCAATCATCTTTATTGGGAAACAAGAATCATGAATATAATCGTCTTTGGCGCGACGGGACGCACAGGGAACTGTATTGTTGACCTGGCGCTGGCGCAAGGTCACACTGTTACTGCATTTGCACGCGATCCAAAATCATTCTCGAGTCCTCAATCCGGGTTGAGCATTGTTCGCGGCGACGTGCTGCATGCCATACCTGTGGAACAGGCTATTAAAGGACACGATGCTGTTTTGAGTGCACTTGGCGGGAGGACGCTCGACCCTTCCACTGTGATATCAGAAGGGACTCGTCACATTATTCAAGGGATGGAAAAGCACGACGTTCGGAGGATTGTGGTGATCTTGGCGTCCGGTATCATTAGTGGAACCATTGCCCCCATGTTTACAAATATCAATGCCGAACATCGCAGGATCTTAGAGATGCTCAAGCAGAGCGAACTGGAGTGGATCGCGGCCTGCCCACCATATATCAAGGATTATCCATTTACCGGAAATTACATACTGCACACCGATCAAATTCCCACGGATCGGATGCAAATTTCAAAATTCGATTTGGCTGACTTTATGCTCGGCCAACTGAATAGCGATGCCTATCTGCAACAAGCAGTGGGAATCGTAAATTAATTTTGATTATTCTATACGATTCAAGTTTTATCATCTCCTTTCAATAATGACCAGTTTCAAAGAGCAATCATATGCAACTAACAAACAGCCAACATTCATTTCTTTCGAAAGTCCATTTTGCAGTGGTGTCTACAATTGCTTCAGATGGAATGCCGCATCAAACCGTGATGTGGTACAGGCTCAATGGTGACCAGTTACTTTTGAGCACTCCATTCGACAGCCTAAAGCATAAACATTTGAAACGCGACAACCGTATTTCCGTCTGCGTGGAAAAGGGCTATGCCTACGTCACACTGACAGGCAATGTGACCATGAACGAAGAGCCAGTCTCTGCGCGTAAGGACTATGACATTCTCGGAAAACGTTATCGGGGCACGTTTAATCCATTCATGATCCTGGGCTTTATGTTACGTGGTGCGCTCAACAGCCTTAAGCACAAACTGAATGGCGAGACTCCTCAAAAAGATACCAACCTAATGCAGGAACTGTTCACTCGTGACAGAGTGACCTTACATATGCAGGTTGAAAAAATACATAGCAATAGTTTGGATTAAGGTGATTGTATGTTCACAGAAAAGGAAATTGCCTACATCAACTCACAACAGCTTGCGTGCTTGCCACTTCGGAGTATACTTTTGCTCGCTTTTGATTGCGATCCCGTTTCTCTCCGCAAAGCGTAAAATGATCGCGCGCGATCTTCTTGGGTGCACAGACGCTGGGGATTCTGCGGCATTTTCAAGTATTTTTCTGGCTTCGAGTTTTTTTCTGCTCTCAAATGGGGAAGAGCGTCCAATTTGGAGGAGGGTGGGCAGGAGATTAATTTTGATCTCAGGCGGGCCAAAGTCCGCGGGCAAACGGTTGAGCGGCTTAAGTCACTCCACACGTAAATAAAATTCTCGTTTCAAAAATATGATAATCATAAGCAAATACAATCCCAAATGGACAGAAGAATATGAGATTATTCGATTTGCTCTTCAGGAGATACTGGGGGCTTCGGCTTTACGAATCGATCATATTGGATCAACTTCGGTTCCAGGCTTGGGGGCGAAAGATGTCATCGATATCCAAGTAACTGTCCAAGCATTAACACCATCAGTCAAGCAAAGCCTTGTCAATGCTGGATATGAATTTGTAGAAGCAAATACACATGACCATGTACCCCAAGGTGAAAATGGCGACCCAAAGTTATGGGAGAAATTTTTCTTTAGTCAACCAGAAGGACAGCGCCGTAACCATGTTCATGTTAGAGTTGATGGCAATCCCAATCAACAATATCCTCTACTATTTCGCGACTATCTACGTGCTCATCCTAATTCTACAAAGTCAGTCGAACTAATTAAACGCGAGATAGCAAAACGACACGCCAACGATTTAGACGCATATTATGATATCAAAGACCCTGTTTATGATTTGATATGGGATGCTGCGTTGGAGTGGGCTCGTTACATAGATTGGGAGCCCAATTAAACCGCCTATTCCTAAAATGCAGCCCACCGATTAGCGCAGGTGTGTGCGACATAAGCAAGAAAAAGGCTGTACAATGGACATTGTTCGCTCTGGTTCACAATATCGGCAAAATCCACGTGTTCGGGGCGCTGACATAAGCCTATTTGGAGCCTGGTATTCCCCGTTCCGCCCCCGTCCGCGGTGAAAGTTCGAGCAGTTGACCGGGGTTGAACTTCTATATTTCGGTTTTTCAACAGTCTCGTTGGCACGCCCCTTGCAAAACAAAAGTCGCAATAAAAATCGAAGGTGAAACGAGTAAAATTAGCGGTGGAAAAAGGAGTAAAAATGACTCTCCAACAAATTACTATCGAAATTCCAGACAAGGTACTTCTCGCAGAAAAGACAGACGCTGAATCTTTTGGGCGTGAAATTCTTGTTTTAGCAGCAGTCAAGTTATTTGAAATTGGCAGGCTTTCTTCTGGGCGTGCTTCTGAACTTGCAGGAATGTCCAGAGTTGAATTCTTGTTCAATTTGAGTCGCTACAAGGTTTTCCCATTTGCCGCTGAATTGGACGATTTAGAAAACGCACATGCCTAAAGCCATCAGCAATACATCACCATTGCTTTACCTTTACAAAATTGGCGCAATAAATTTGCTTCCAAAAATGTTCGATGAAGTTTGGACAGCCGAATCCGTCAAAAATGAATTATTGGCGGGACGCAGTAAAGGTTACGATGTCCCCGATCCAGCAGATTATCCCTGGCTAAATATTATCAATCCAAAATCCATGCCTTCTGAATGGCTTGCTTTAGATTTAGGTGCAGGTGAACTTGGAGCAATGGCTTTAGCATTGGAAAATCCAGAACGTATTGTTTTACTTGACGACATGCTTGCACGTCGAACTGCGCAAGTCGCAGGCTTGCAAGTTTGGGGAACTTTGAAAGTTTTATTGGAAGCCAAGTCTCAAGGTTTGATTGAAAAGATTGAACCGTATATAAAGAATTTAAGTGAAGCGGGTATGTGGGTTTCTGCTGAAGTAAAACAACGTATTCTTATTTTAGCGGGCGAGTCTTAAAGTCAAAAGCGTGCCAACAAAGCGTGCAGCGGACGGGTGGGATTCTGCGCGATTTTCAAGCATTTTTTTGGCTTCGTTTTTTTTCTGCTCCCAGGCAGAATCCACGTCCCGCCCACCCGCCGCTAACGCAAACCGTTAGTGCGTTTAAACAGCAAAAGGATTTGAATAATGAAGTCCTACTATGAAATGATAGAAGAGAAATATAAAGGGATTTCCAAAATCCCAGAAACGTTATTGGGATTTACAGCCCCTATTAGAGAAATCGCTATCGCCCATCTATTCTTAACTAATGGCTCATCTGTAATAGATGTTGGCTGTGGCACAGGAGCAAGTTTTTCAAACTTGGAAAACATCATTGGCGAAACTGGTAAGATACTGGGGATTGAGCCAAGCAAAAGCATGATTACTGTCGCAAAGGATCGGGTAAAAACCCAAGGGTGGAACAACGTTACGCTTTGTGAAAACACGGTAGAGGAAATTGAAACCAGCGAAAAATATGATGGCGCTTTACTGTTTGCAATGCACGATGTGTTCAATTCAATGGAAGGAATCAAAAAGATTTATTCGCTACTGAGAGCTGATGCTCGAATTGTTTGTGTGGGACCAAAGACTCAGGAGAAAGGTCTCATGAAAATATTCAATCCGATGTTGCATTTGCTATTCAAACGAATGGCGCTTTCACAAGACAACAAAGATAAACCATGGCGTTTGGTAGAAAGTATC